>CAIWTG010000250.1 GCA_903915565.1 uncultured Chloroflexota bacterium | reverse complement strand
CAGGAGGCGGTTGCCCGGGCTGAACAGATAAGCCGCCAGTCGAAAGAAGCGATGGTAGCCACCTTGAGGGCTGCCGATGAAGCTATTAAGAAGGCGGAGGACGTGGCTAGAAGGCCGAAGGAAAACGCCGAGGCTACGGTCAAAGTCTTCCAGGAAGCCATCAGCCGTGCGGAAAAAATCAGCCAGGAAGCATTAAACGCCGCAGAAACGGCTTTAAATCTATCTCGAAGTAAACTCGCGCGTATTGAAGAGATAAGCCGTGAAGCTCAAAAGACCGCTGCGTCCGCCGAAGAAATTGCTAAAAAGGCCAGCAGTATCGTAGAATCAACGGTAAAATCGGTTCTGGAAACAGCCAATGAAGCTAACAAAACTGCGAAAGAAGCTGCCGCACGGGCCGAACGGGCAGCCGCCGAAGCCCAGGACGCCACCGAAACTACAGCTAAAATTGCCAGGGATACCAATGCCCGTACCGATAAAATCACCGAGTTTAGCCGTCAAGCGGTAGAAACGGCTTCAAAAATGGCAAGTGAAGCCACTACACGGGCAGACACTTTAAGTAAATCGGTTAAAGAAATTGCCGAAGCGGCACAAAAAACTTCACTGGAAGCATCAGCGCGTATTGAAGTCATCGACCGAGAAAACAAGCATAACGCTGAGATAGCCCAACAATTAGCCCAGGAGACTACCAGCAAGGTAGAAGAGCTCGCTCAAAACACGCGCTTAACAACTCAAAATGCTCTTAAGGCAACCCAGGAAGCCATCGCCCGGGTAGAGCAAATCAATCGAGATACCAAGGAAATAACCGAAGCGAGCATCAGTGTTGCCCAGGAAGCGGCTGCCGAATTGGTTAAAGAGGTGCAGGCGGCGGCGGATAAAGCCATCAAGTCGGTTAAAGAAACTACCGAAGAATCGATTAAAACAGCCCGCCAGGCTACGCAGGAGTTAATTCGAGACGCCAGAGAATCGGCGGAAAAAACTATTCAAGCCGTTAAAGAAACCACCGACGTCTCCACCATGGTCTCTAAAGAAGTGGCCGACCTTTCCATGAACGCGATGCAGGACGCTGTAAGAAATATTGAGTCCGCCAAGCAAATTGCCAAGGAAAATATTGAATCATCATTAAGGTCTTCACGGGAAATTTTGCGAGAGAGCCTCAAGAAAGAACTGGAACCGAAACCAGAATCGATAATTCAGCCTAAAAAGCCGGTTATAGACATTAAGGAAAGCGCGAGAGAACCTGTCAAACCTGCTGTTGAAGAAGAGGCGGAAGAGGCAGAAGCGCCCAAGAAGCCGGTGGAAAAACCGATGAAACCATCTCGAGTCGAGGCGGAGGAGCCATCAAAGGAAATGCCCAAAGAAACTAAAAGCCGCATGGCCGAACGCTTAGAGATGCTTTCCAAGATGTATGAAACCAAGAAGCAAAAACCTGACCAGCCGAAACCTAAAAAATAATCAGGCTGATTTGAAACTTGATGCCCTGACGGACGAGTACCGCTATAAAAGCGACGGAATATCTTTTATCGAGATATCAATAGTGCGCTGGGCGTTGACCGACCCTTCCTGACGATGCTTAATTTCCGTCATAAGGTTGATGGTTCTAGAGAAGTAACTCCTCACCTTTTCCAAATCGCTCAATTCTGAAAGGATTAGTGTTACGTCCACGCCCCCCTTTTCCCGCGGATAGTCGCCGCTGCGGATAATGGCTTCCGGGGCAATATCCTTAATGTACGTGCCCAGTTCTTTCACCATGTCGACGCTGATATCCTTGGAGGGCGCCGAAATGAGGTATAAAGCCCGCTTGCAGTCCAGGGGATTACATCTTATTGATAGAGCACTGAGAGCCTGGTCGAGGGCGTACCTGCCGCGCTGCGTTTCGGAAGCTTTATCGCGAAAGTCTTTACCGCCGAAAGGTTTAAACTTGGCGGTTTGAGATTGGCCGAAGCCCAGGGTGGTCCAGCCTGCCAGAGTCTGGATAATGTCGCCGGCATCGAGTATTTTCGCGCCGATGAATTGCGGTTTTTTCTCTTCGCCGGCACAGAGCAGGTTAAAAAATGGATGCACAATCGTCTGGTTAATCACGGCGAGGTTCTCCGTTATCGGGGAGTCCTTCATCACATATCGCTGGTTATCTATCAGGAAGATAGCGTCCGCCACTAGGTAGGAGGACTTAAGGCAGGTAGCCACATTATAGACGGTTCTGTCTTCTGTTTGAACTTCATGGTCGAAGGGTAGAACGATTAGGTTATAAACCGGCTTATCTATATAGCGTTCCTTAATATATTGAGAAAATACGGATATCGTGCCGGAGCCGGTGCCGCCGCCAGCGCTGGCAATGAGTAAAAATGCGTCGGTTTCCGTAAAGCCTTCGGTGCGCCGGATAATATCGATGATTT
>CAIWTG010000249.1 GCA_903915565.1 uncultured Chloroflexota bacterium | reverse complement strand
GCAACACGCTTATCGACTCAATCGTTCGACTGTTCGTCGGCCCCGGCGACGAGGTAATTAACAGCGTGCCAACGTTTGATATCTACCGCTTTAGCACCCAGATATGCGGCGGCACGCTGGTTAACGTTAACCGCGACAAGAATTTCGCCATTGATGTAGCTAAGATAAAAAAAACCATCAACGCCAGGACTAAGCTTATTTTCCTGGCCACCCCCAATAACCCCACAGGCAATAGCGCGCCGCAGGAAGAAATCCTGGAGCTTATCAATACCGGACTGCCCGTCGTCGTTGACGAGGCTTATTATGAGTTCAGCGGCACCACCGTTATGCCGTGGACGGAAAAGTACCCCAACCTAATCGTCCTGCGCTCGTTCTCAAAGTGGGCTGGACTGGCGGGCTTACGCGTCGGCTACGGGGCTTTCCCGCTCAATATAGCCCCTTACATGATGGCAATCAAGATTCCCCACAACGTAAGTGTTGCTGCCGAGATTGCCGTAAAGGAGTCCCTGGCTGATATCGGCTACCTGCAGGGTAGGGTAAAGACAATTATCAAAGAAAGAAGTCGGCTTTTTGAGGCATTACAGCAGGTATCGTGGCTCAAGCCATACCCATCGCAGGCTAACTTCATCTTTTGCGACGTTTCAAAGGGTAACGCCAGCGAACTGCACCAGGCTCTGCAGAAGAAGGGCATTCTGGTGCGCTACTTCGATAATCCGCTCTTGAAGTATGCCATACGCATTAGTGTAGGCAAACAGGAACACACCGACGCCCTTATCAAGGCGTTAAAGACAATTTAACTCCTTAACCCTCTTTGATCCATATTCGGGTTATAGCTATTTCCTCTTTTATAACGTGATGTTATTACCTGTTATAATAAATAACAGTAACCCCTTGACAAATACAGAATATATGTTATAATAGTTAACAGTTAGATAAAGAGCTATAAGAGAAACGAGATAAAAAGAGGAAATTACTATGGATACTCCGGAAACGGTGCTGCAAAAGATAATCCAGATGCAGGAGTCTAACGGCTACTCCGACCAGCAAATGGCAGATAGAATAGGGTGCAGTCGCCCACTTTACCAGCGCACACGGACGAGCAAGATACCTATGGGCGGAACCTTCCTTAAAGGCGCTATGAAACTGCTGGAAACTCCGGCTATGGAGGGCAGGAAGTCTGTTGCTAGCCGCAAAACACGGGAGACCAATATCAATCTGGAGTTAAACCTCGACGGGACAGGCAATTATGCTATTAACACCGGTATCAAAATGTTCGACCACCTTTTGGCTCAGGTTGTCAGGCATGGATTAATTGACATAAAACTTGACGCTAACGGTGATGACATTCACCATATCGTGGAAGATGTAGCTATAGTTCTGGGTAGGGCATTTAACCAGGCTCTAGGCGAAAAGCGCGGCATCGTGCGTATGGCTAATGTAAGTGTGCCGATGGATGAAACTTTAGTTAATATAGCGGTGGACATCAGCGGACGGGGCTATGCCGTGTTAAACATGAACTTCAGCAATAACGATATGACCGGTTTTCCTGCCGACCTGGTACGACACTTTCTGGAGACTTTCGCCATCGAAGCTCGGATAAATCTCCATGCCTCGATTGTTTACGGAACTAACGACCATCACAAGGCGGAGGCGCTGTTTAAAGCGTTGGGCCGGGCGTTGGACGCCGCGATGAAGGTTGACCCGCGCATTGCCGGAGAATTGCCCAGCACGAAAGCTTTTCTGGAAAGCTAGTTTTTATTCAAGTATAGCCATTTCGCGGTTGGTAAGCTTCTCATAAGCCGCGATGTATCTCTTGGCGGTAGCTTCAATAACATCGGCTGGCAGCATCGGGGCAGGGGGCATCCTGTTCCAACCGGCGGCTATCAGCCAGTCGCGTACCGGCTGTTTATCAAAGGATTCCTGGGGTTTGCCAGCCTGATACTTTGCGGCATCCCAGAAACGTGAAGAGTCGGGGGTAAGGGCTTCGTCTATCAGCATTACTTTCCCGTTATCAATACCGAACTCAAATTTGGTGTCCGCGATAATGATACCCCGTGTTAGAGCGTATTCCTGCGCCGTCTGATAGAGCGCCAGGCTTTTTTCTTCCAGGTCTTTAGCGATGCGTACGCCGAAGATTTTCATGAGATAATCTTTGGTGACCGGTTCGTCATGCCCTTCTTCGGCTTTAGTCGTTGGGGTAAAAATGGGCTCCGGCAGCTGCTGGCTTTCCTGCAGGTCGGATGGCATGGCTTTACCGCCTATTTTGCCCTTTTTCTTATATTCCTCCCACGCCGAGCCGGCCAGATATCCCCGCACCACGCATTCCACGGGTAAACGCTTTACCTTCTTTACCACCATCGAGCGGCCGCGCAGGTATGACGGATAGGCGTAACGCCTCTCCACCATGACGACGTAGGAATCGAGACTGTGGACGTTGTCAATGGCTTCGGTCATGTGGTTGGGCACGATGTCGGCCAGGCGACGGAACCAGAAGGAAGAAAGCCGGTTCAAAACATGCCCTTTGAGCGGAATACCGTTCGGCAAAACGACGTCGAACGCCGAGATGCGGTCGGTGGCCACGATTAACAAATGACTGCCCAGGTTATAGGTGTCGCGCACCTTGCCGCGAATAAATACTGGCAACTGTAAATCTGTCGTCATCAATACAGGATATTTCATTACGTCCATGAATAAACACCTTTCCAGATATCTAGTTTAGGCTTGACTGGGAAATCTCTTCACAGTTCGGTGGTATCTAAAATGCTTCCCTGCCACTGGCTTTTAGTCAAGCCGAGCCGCAAGAAAACATCGTCTACATGCAGGAGATAAAATTTATAATCGAATATTCCTTCAAGTTCCTTTAACGGAAGTACGCCCGTGACCTCGGGGTCGGTCTTAAGGAAACCGAGGAGGCTTTTATTTTCTTCCCAGGTTTTTGACGAATTTCTCTGCACAATTTTATAGGCGTCCTGCCGCGACAAACCTTTGTCAATGAGTGCCAGCATAACCCTCTGGGAAAACAACAATCCTTTGGTCAGTTCCAGGTTCTTCTTCATGCGCTTAGGGAAGACCTGCAGTCGCTTCATCACCGAGGTGAAAAGAGTCAGGATATAGTCCATCACCAGGCAGGAGTCGGGCAGGGTGATGCGCTCGTTGGAGGAGTGGCTGATGTCGCGTTCATGCCACAGAGCAATATTTTCCAATGAGGCTAAAGCATAACCGCGCACCAGACGCGACAGACCGCAGACCCTCTCTGAAAGCTCTGGATTACGCTTATGGGGCATAGCTGACGAACCGGTGGTGACGAATCCCGGCGTGCCAAAGGGTTCTTCAACTTCGTGAACCTCGGTTCGCTGCAACCCTCTAATTTCTGTGGCGAACTTTTCCAGCGACCCTGCGATAATCGCCAGCGTTGTGACAAACTGGGCATGGCGGTCGCGCTGGATAACCTGGTTGGAAATCGGGGCAGGCTCCAAACCGAGTTTAAAACAGGTTTTTTGTTCAACTTCCGGCGTAACGGTGGCGTAGGTGCCCACCGCTCCGCTTATCTTACCCACCGCGATGTTTTTCTTCGCCTCGGTCAGGCGGTAAAGGTTGCGCCGCATTTCCGATACCCAGAGCGCCAGCTTTAGTCCGAAGGTTATCGGCTCGGCATGGACACCGTGGGTGCGGCCTATCATTAAGGTAAATTTGTGCTCGATGGCTCGCTGCGCCAGCACGGCGATGAGTTCTTTGACATCCTGGATGAGAATGTCGCTGGCCTCAACGAGCTGCAGACTGGTGGCAGTATCCCAAACGTCAGAAGAGGTTAGCCCAAGGTGGATATAACGTGATTCCTCACCGACGCTTTCCGCCACCGAACCCAGGAAGGCGGTCATGTCGTGGCGGGTTTCGGCGAGGATTTCTTCCATGCGCTTGAGGTTGCACTTGGCCATCTTTATCTTGGGGATGGCGCTGCGGGGGATAACGCCCACCTCCGCCCAGGCATCGCAAACAGCTATTTCCACGTCCAGCCATTTGCTGTATTTATTCTCGTCCGACCAAACCTTTTTCATTTCCGGGCGGGAATACCGCTCTATCATAGCTCTACTCTATCCTTTCAACTCGCTCCGGTACTTCTCATAAGCCCGTAATATTTTATCATGTTTCAAGCCAAGAATCTCGGCGGCTAAATAAGCGGCGTTTTTTGCTCCTGTGCTGCCTATCGCCACACAGGCAACCGGTATGCCCGCCGGCATCTGGACGATGGAGTAAAGAGCGTCGATACCTTTGAGTTCGCCGCTGGCCATGGGCACGCCGATAACCGGCATGGTAGTCCAACTGGCCAGCACGCCCGGCAGGTGCGCTGCCATGCCCGCCGCGGCAATAATTACCTCGATACCGCGCTTCCGTGCCGACTGCGCGTATTCCCGCGCTTTATCCGGGTTGCGGTGGGCGGAGATAACGTTAACTTCGTATTCAATGCCAAGGCTGGTTAGCACGTCTAGCGTTCCCTGCATAACCTCGGCGTCCGATTTTGACCCCATAACCACACCAACGAGTGGAGACATATTAGACTCCTTATTACTTAAAATCAGCTATATCCTTGCGATAATAGCATCCTTCAAATTTAATCCTGGAAATATTATTGTAGACTTTTTTTCTGGCTTCTTCCAGGTTCTTACCTTTGGCGACTACCGTTAAGACCCTTCCGCCGCCTGTTAAGATTTCCCCTTTTCCCCCGCCTTGGTCCGGGCATGGAAGACCATGATATCTTTGTCCAGTTCGTCCAGTCCGCTGATGGGGTAGCCGGTCTTATAGCTACCCGGATAGCCCCCGGAAGCCATGACCACCCCAACGTAGGCGTTGTCGTCGAATTCTATCTTTATCTTGTCCAGGCGGTTTTCAATTACCGCCAGCATAATGTCCACCAAATCAGTCTTAAGGCGGGGCAGGACAACCTGCGTTTCCGGGTCGCCCAGCCGCGCGTTAAATTCAATTACTTTGGGTACGTTATTGGTTATCATCAGCCCGCCGTAGAGCGTCCCTTTATAAAGCCGCCCCTCGTCCGCCAGGGCGAGAATGGTCGGCTGCATAATCGTTTTCATAATGATATTGCCCATAACGTCGTTAAAAAATGGGGGAGGGGTATAAGAGCCCATGCCGCCGGTATTCGGTCCCTTATCGCCGTCGTAAATGCGTTTATAATCGCAGGCGGGCACGGTGGGAGCGACATTCTTGCCGTCGGTGAAGACGAAGAAGCTCATCTCCCGCCCGGTGAGGTATTCCTGGATGACGACCCGCTCGCCGGAAGCCCCGAAGGCTTTGGATTGCATCATACCTTCGATGGCTTTTTGCGCGTCCTCAACCGATTCCGCAATAATGACCCCTTTACCCTCCGCCAGCCCGTCGGCTTTAATAACGATGGGTGGCTTTTGGGTTTTTAAATATTCAGCGGCTTTTTTATAGTCGCTGAAGGCGGCGTTTTTAGCGCTGGGGATGCCGTGCTTTTCCAGCAGCGCCCCGGAAAAGACTTTGCTGGACTCAATCTCGGCGGCTTTCTTAGTAGGGCCAAAGACTATAAATCCGTTCTTTTCAAAAAGGTCAACAATACCGTTGGCCAAAGGCGCCTCTGACCCGATGACGGTGAGGTCTATTTTGAAGTCTTTAGCGGCTTTGAGCAGACCCTCGTTGTCTTCGGCTTTAATGTCGAGGAGTTGGGCCACTTTAGCCATGCCGGCGTTGCCGGGGGCGGTAAACATCTCGGTGGCTTTAGGGCTTTGCGCCAGCTTCCATGCTAGAGTGTGTTCCCTTGCCCCGCTGCCAACGACTAAAATTTTCATCTATTCCCACTCAATGGTAGAAGGCGGTTTGGAGGTAATATCGTAAACCACCCGGTTTATCCCCGGCACCTCGTTAACGATGCGGTTGGAAATTCGTGCCAGTAAGTCGTAAGGCAGCCGAGCCCAGTCCGCTGTCATGGCGTCCTCGCTGGTTACGGCGCGTATGGCCGCCAGGTAGCCGTAGGTTCTAAAGTCACCCATCACCCCCACGCTCCTAACGTCGGTCAGCACCACGAAGCTCTGCCAGAGCTGGTGGTACAGGTTGGCTTTCTTAATCTCGTTCATCAGGACAAAGTCGGCGCTGCGGAGTATTTCCAGTTTCTCTTTGGTCACTTCTCCGATACACCGTATGGCCAGTCCCGGTCCCGGGAAGGGCTGCCGCCAGACCATTTCCTCCGGCAATCCCAGCTCCTTGCCGACCAGCCTGACCTCGTCCTTAAAGAGGAAGCGCAGCGGCTCTAAAAGCTTCAGGGTCATCTTCGCCGGCAGTCCGCCAACGTTATGGTGGCTCTTTATTTTTGCGGAAGCGTTGCTCACCGAGGAGACGCTTTCAATAACGTCCGGGTAAAGCGTGCCCTGCGCCAGAAAGTCCACCTTGCCTATCTTTTTCGCTTCGTCCTCAAAGACGCGGATAAACTCCTCGCCGATTATCTTGCGCTTTTCCTCCGGGTCGATAACGCCCTTGAGCCGGTTGAGGAATCTGTCGGTGGCTTCCACGTAGATGATATTCATCCCCAGGTTGTTTTGAAAGACTTTAAGCGTCCTGTCCGCTTCTTCGCGGCGTAAAAGTCCGTTATTTACGAAGATGCAGGTAAGCTGGTCGCCGATAGCACGGTGGATCAGGGTCGCCACCACCGATGAATCCACCCCGCCGGATAGCGCGTTAATCACCTTGCCCTTGCCCACCTGCTCTTTAATGCGCGCCATGCTGTCTGCCACAAAGCTGCCCATCGTCCATTTGGCTTTACAGCCGCAGACCTTATAAACGAAGTTCTGCAATATGGTCTTGCCTTCCGGCGTGTGGGCAACTTCCGGGTGGAACTGGAGTCCGTAGATGTTGTTTTTGTTGCCGATGACGGCGTAAGGGGAGTTTTCGGTATAAGCGAGGGCTTTAAAGCCCGGCGGCATTTCTTCTATTTTGTCGCCGTGGCTCATCCAGACCGGCGTTGATTCGGGCAGTCCGGCAAACAGTGGCGAATCCTGCTGGCTGATGTGCAGAATAGCATGGCCATATTCACGCTTCATACCCGGTTTTACCTCGCCGCCCAATTGTTTGGTGATGGTTTGCATGCCATAGCAGATGCCCAGCACGGGCAGGTGTTTTTCGTAGACATAGGCGGGGGCGAGGGGGGCATTGGGTTCGTAAACACTGGCGGGACCGCCGGAAAGGATGAATCCTTTGGGATTGAGCGGGGCAATCTTTTCCCACGGCGTATCGTGGGGGAGGAGTTCGCAATAGACCTGGGCTTCGCGGACGCGGCGGGCAATCAGCATGTTATACTGCGACCCGAAATCCAGGACGATGATGGCTTCGCGTTCGGCGCCGGAAACCGCCGGAGTGGTCGCTTCCGATTGAACCCCGCCGATTTCTTTGGCGATTTCGAGATAGGTTGAAACCTCGATATCGTCGGTGGCGGTGATGCGATGGCTTTTTTCTGGAGATGGAGTGCTTTTATCTTTAACCATCTTATAGAACATAATGTACCATTATGTTATACTAATTTCAAGTGGAGAAGGCGTTAGTTTGAACGTAACAAAGCCTTTTCTGCCAAATATATTTTTGTTATTACTCCCTTAAGCCGCCTGCATGGATAAATACGAGTTTTTCAGTAACAGCCCCGCCGCCACTTTAGCCCTCGGAAAGAAAATAGGGAAGCATCTGCCATCGGGCAGTATAATGGCACTGACCGGCGAGCTTGGCTGCGGTAAAACGTTATTGACGCGGGGCATTTGCGCCGGTCTGGATGTGCCGTTGCGGCAGGTGAATAGTCCCACCTTTGTGTTAGTGAACGAATACCGCGGCCGTCTGCCGGTTTTTCATATGGACCTGTACCGGCTGGGGGGCATTAACGACGGTTTTGAATTAGGCATTACGGATTATTTTTCCCGTGGAGCCAAAGGCTTGATAATAATTGAATGGGCGGAAAAAATGGCCTCCCTTTTACCACCCGACGTCTTGAGGGTAGAATTTGACATAATAGCAGAAAAGAAAAGACGCATCGTTTTCTCAACGAACTCTAAAAAATTCTCCGAACTCTTTAAGGAGCTTAATAAGAAATGATTGTCCTGGGTATTGACACCTCCGGATATGTTAACGCCGTCGGCATCAGCGATGGCGCTAAAGTGCTGGCAGACGAGTCGTTTCCCGCCCGCACCGATTCGCTGGAACAAATCGTGGATAATATAGACACCACGTTAAAGAAAGCCGGTTTGAGCTTAAAAGAGGTGGAGGGAATAGGGGTGGGCTTGGGTCCCGGCTCCTGGACGGGCATCAAGGTTGGTGTAACCGTAGGTAAGATGCTGGCTTTCAGTGCGAATAAGCCCGTGGCTGGAATTCCCACATTGGAAGTTTTAGCCTATGTCGCTCGCGGAAAATCTCCCTTGGTTTGTTCGGTCATCAGCGCCGGCATCAGGGACACTATTAACGCCGGTTTCTATCGTTCCGGCGTTAAAGAGGGCGACTTTTTTACCGGCGATACTAAAGATTTAGCCGCTTTAATAAAAGAGCCTACGCTATTAGTCGGCAACAACATAGAGTCGTATCGTGAAATAATCGTCAAACAAAAATTATCTTTAGAAAACAATATTAATATAATGGAAGCCTTGCCGTCCGGCGGAGCAGTTGCCTGTCTGGCCGCCGCACGTCTTAATCAGGGCAAAAGCGATGAGCCCCTCTCCTTAACCCCCCTTTATCTCAAAGAATCTACCGCTAAAGTTTTCGTTAATAAATATAAAGTGAAATAAAAATGTTGATATTGGGCATTGAAACATCCTGTGATGAAACCTCGGCAGCGTTGGTTGAGGATGGAAAGACCATACTCTCCAGCGCCATTGCCACGCAGCTGGACTTACTAAAGAAATACGGCGGCGTCGTGCCGGAGGTTGCCGCCCGACGCCATACCGAGCTTATCGGCTATGTCATTAAAGAGGCTCTGGATACCGCCGGTAAAACCCTGGACGATGTCGATGCCGTCGCCGTTACTTCCCGACAGGGCTTAATCGGCTGCCTGATGGTCGGCGTGGCGGCGGCCAAGACCATTAGCTACGCCAGGCAGTTGCCGCTCATTGGTTTACACCACATCGAAGGGCATATCTTCGCCAATATCTTAAGCAACCCCGACCTGCCTGTCCCCCACATCTGCCTCACCGTTTCCGGGGGGCATAATATGCTGGTGCAGGTTAAGAAGAACTGTAAATACAAAGTGCTGGGGTCAACGCTGGATGATGCCGCCGGCGAGGCTTTTGATAAAGTTGCCAAGTTTTTGGGGTTGGACTTCCCGGGTGGACCGGTCATTGACCGGCTTTCCAAACAGGGCAACCGTAAAGCCTTTACCTTCCCCCGCCCCATGATAAGGAGCAAAGAACTGGACTTTAGCTTTAGCGGACTTAAAACCTCCGTTATCAATATGTTTAAAGAAAAAATCGCGCATGGTGAGATGCTGCCCCTCGCCGATATTGCTGCCAGCTTCCAGGAGGCTATTGTGGACGTACTGGTCGCCAAGACCCTCCGCGCCGTTGAGGAGCATGGCTCGAAGGTCGTCGGTGTTACCGGCGGCGTTTCTGCCAACAGCCGCCTGCGCGAGGTTTTTGCCGAAACATGTAAAAAGAGGGGAATTAAAGTATTTTTTCCAAAATTATCGCTCTGCACCGATAATGCCGCTATGATTGCAGCCGCCGGATACGCTAGAATGTTATTGGGCGAAAGGTCGGGTTTACGTCTTGACGTGTTTCCCAACACTCCGCTTGGGGGATAAAATGAAGACGAAGATAGAAAAGGTAGACGCCACTGACCCGGATGAAAAAATACTGGAACACGCCGCCAAACTCTTAACCAAAGGTGAGGTAATCGTTTGCCCCACCGACACCGGCTACGCTTTTACCGCCAATGCTCTGGACACTCGCGCTTTAACCAAGGTCTTTCATTTGAAAGGGCGTTCTTTTTCCAACCCCATCCACATTGCCGTTAGTTCGGTTGCCGAGGCGGAAAAATACGCCGTCTTTAATGACGCGGCACATTTCCTGGCCGCCCATTACCTGCCCGGCGCTTTAACGATTGTCCTGCCCAACAAGGGCATCGTACCGTCTATGCTCGTGGGTGGGCTTAACTCGGTGGGCATCCGCATCCCGGCCAATCGTATTATTCTGCGACTGGCGGAAATTACCGGTCTCCCATTGACTGCCACCAGCGCCAACATCAGCGGCAAACCGGGCACCTATTCCGTGGAGGAGGTTGCCGCACAACTCGGCGAGAACATGCAGCAGGTGGCGTTGGTACTCGACCAGGGTCCGCTGAAAATACGTGGGGTCTCCACGATTGTTGACCTTTCGGTCACCCCGCCCCAGCTCATCCGCCAGGGACTCATCGGCTGGGTAAATATCCGGGACGAAGTAAATATGTTTTATCACACCAAGGAAGAGAATCAGCCGTAAATAGGAGGGTATTGTGCGTATCGCAGTTGGCAATGACCACCGGGGCTGTGAACTGAAAACACAAGTCATCGAGATAATTGATAAGTTAGGCCACGAGATTCACGACTTCGGCTGCCAGATAGACGAGGTCGTAGATTATCCGGATATCGCTGTACAGGTGGCTGAGGGTATTGTTAAAGGCGACTTCGATAGGGCGATACTGATTTGCGGGACCGGCATCGGTATGTGCATCGCCGCCAATAAAGTGCGGGGTATCCGCGCCGCCCAGTGCTATGACGTCTTTACCGCCCACCGCGCCCGACTGCATAATAACGCGCAAATCTGCTGTCTGGCGGCGGAAGAAGTCGGCGCCAAAGCCAGGATCATCGTTGAGGAATTCCTTAAAGTTGAATATGAAGGCGGCCGCCACGATGCCCGTTTAAGAAAAATAAAAGAAATTGAAGATAAGCAGTGCCAGTAAAACTCGACTACCACCGCAAGCTCATCTCTGCCGAAGAAGCCGCCGGACTCGTTAAGAGCGGCATGTGGATTGACTACGGCGCTATCTGCGGCTTCCCCTCTTTAATTGATGAAAAACTGGCGGCGCGCGCTAAAGAACTTAAGAACGTTAAAATCCGCGCCGAGCACTCCCATACCATCATTCCCCGCACCGACCCAACTCAACAGCACTTCATCCACAACTCCTGGTTCCTCGGCAAGGTGGAACGAGAATATGCCAAGCATGGTGCTACATCTTATATTCCCTTCGGCCTTGGCGAGGGACCCCGCATGTACCGCCAGTGGCTTAAGGATAAAGTGGATATTACCTTTATTGAAGTCACGCCCATGGACAATAAGGGTAACTTTAACTTTGGCGCGGCGGTCACACGCCAGAAAGCTGCCTGTGAGGTTGCCAAGGTAGTCGTTCTGGAAGTCAACGAGCATATGCCCTGGGTCTTTGGCGGCTATGACGAAGCGGTGAACATTAAAGATGTGGACCATATCGTTGAAAACCATGAATATAAGATTCCCGAGTTTCCCGCCGCTGTTATCACCAAAGAGGACAAAGCTATTGCCGCTTTACTGGCAGAGCAGATAGAAGACGGTGCCACCATACAGCTTGGCGTGGGTGCCATTCCCAGTGTCGTCGGTAAATTACTCATAAAACACAATCTTAAAGACCTCGGCATCCACAGCGAAATGCTAAACGATAGTATGATGGAGCTTATCGAGGCGGGCGTGGTGACGGGCAAGCGTAAGAATCTCAACAAGAGCAAGGCAGTCTTCTGTTTTGCCGCCGGGTCGGAGAAGCTTTACAAGTTTATGAATAAAAATCACACCCTCGCCGGCTTCCCGGTGGACTATACCAACGACCCGTATACCATCGCCAAGAACGATAAACAAATCGCCATTAACAGCGCTTTAAGAGTGGATTTGCGCGGACAGGTCTGCTCGGAGTCGGTGGGCACGCGGCAGATTAGCGGTACCGGCGGCCAGCTAGAGTTCACCCGCGGGGCTTATCTATCGAGGGGAGGAAAATCTTTTATTTGCCTCCACGCCTCCCGCGAACAGGGCGGTAAGCAAATTTCCAACATCGTCTCCACATTAGAACTTGGCGACATGGTCACCGTCCCCGCCGCCGACGTCTCTTACGTTGTTACGGAGTACGGCATGGTGAATCTCAAGAGCTTAAGCGTCTGGCAGCGCGCCAAGGCGCTTATCTCTATCGCCCACCCCGCCTTCCGGGATGACTTAACCAAAGCTGCCATCAAAGCCGGTTTCATCACGAAGGGGACGATAGGGTTGGGGTGGGGGTAACAACGGTTTTTAGCTTGACAATAAACTTAAACGCATGTTATCTTTAAATACGGGCTTCGAACAAAAATACTATTCCCCCAGTCCGTCTTGAAAGACGGTTTTTTATTTAGTGGAGACTGAAAAATGAAAAGCGATGTTGTTAAAAAAGGTGTCGAAAGAGCCCCCCACCGCTCCCTCCTCTATGCGCTTGGATGCACTAAGGAAGATATCGGCAAACCGTTCATCGGTGTAGTCAACAGCTACACGGATATCGTCCCCGGACATGCCCACCTGCGCCAGATTGCCGAGGCGGTTAAAGAGGGCGTGCGCGCCGCCGGCGGCGTTCCTTTTGAGTTTAACACCATCGCCATTTGCGACGGCATCGCTATGAATCACGCCGGCATGAAGTACAGCCTGCCCAGCCGCGAGTTGATTGCCGACTCTGTAGAAGTCATGGCGGAGGCGCAAGCGTTTGACGCTTTAGTCTTTATTCCCAACTGCGATAAAATTATCCCCGGCATGCTGATGGCTGCCTTGAGGCTCAACGTGCCCGCTATCTTTGTTAGCGGCGGGCCGATGTTAGCCGGCAACCTGGACGGCAAGAAAATCGACCTTAATACCGTCTTTGAAGGCGTCGGCGCTTATACTGCCGGCAAAATAACCGAAGCTGAACTAACGCGAATAGAGCAGCAGGCCTGTCCCGGCTGCGGCAGCTGCGCCGGCATGTTCACCGCCAACACCATGAACTGCCTCACTGAGGTTATGGGCATGGGCTTGCCCGGCAACGGCACTATCCCCGCCGTGGATACCCGCCGCCGCGCTTTGGCTAAAAAAGCCGGAGAACAAATTTTAAAATTACTTAAGGACGATGTTCGCCCCCGCAGCATTATCACTGCCGACGCCATCTTTAACGCTTTTACGGTAGATATGGCGCTGGGGGGCAGCAGCAACTCTGTGCTGCACCTTATGGCTATTGCCAACGAGGCGGATATCCCATTTAACCTGAAAACAGTTAATGAAATCGGACAGCGGACGCCGTATCTCACAAAATTAAGACCCTCCGGCCCTTACCACATTGAAGAGCTGGATAAAGCCGGCGGCATTCCTGCGGTGATGAACGAGGTTAAAAGCCTCCTCAAACTAAAGTGTAAAACTGTCACCGGCAAGACGATTGGTGAAAACATCGTCGGAGTGAAGAACCTTAATCCGGAAGTCATTCGCACGATGAAAACTGCTCATTCGCCCACCGGCGGTTTGGTATTGCTCTTCGGCAACCTCGCCCCGGAAGGCGCGGCGGTGAAGAAAGCCGCCGTGGCTGAAGAAATGATGGTGCACAAAGGCCCCGCCCGCGTCTTTGATTCTGAAGAAGCGGCGACCAAAGCCATCATGGGTAAAAAGATTAAGCCCGGCGACGTTCTGGTAATCCGTTATGAAGGACCCAAGGGCGGACCTGGTATGCGGGAGATGTTAACGCCCACGTCGCTCATTACCGGCATCGGGCTGGAAAAAGATGTGGCTCTGATTACCGACGGACGTTTTTCCGGCGCCACCCGCGGCGCATCTATCGGCCATGTTTCCCCGGAGGCAGCTGAGCGCGGTCCCATCGCCGCTGTTAAAGAGGGCGACATGATAAGTATCGATATACCCGGACATAAGCTTAACGTGGAACTGTCCGATAAAGAAATCTCCGACCGTCTGGCTAAACTGCCGGCCTTCCAGCCGAGGATAAAGACCGGCTACCTCGCCCGTTATATAGAAAAGGTAACCTCGGCCAGCACCGGCGCGGTTTTTAAGAAATAAGGAGCCTCCTATGAAAAAAACTGGTGCCCAGATTTTATGTGAAAGCTTAATCGCCGAGGGCGTGGATGTCATGTTCGGCTTCCCGGGCGGCGTTTTACTGCCATTTTATGATACCCTGCCGCAGTACCCTAAAATCCGCCATATCCTCGTCCGCCACGAGCAGGGCGCCGCTCACGCCGCCGACGGCTATGCCCGCGCTACCGGTAAAGTAGGCGTCTGCATGGCAACCTCCGGTCCTGGCGCCACCAATCTGGTCACCGGCATCGCTAACGCTTACCTGGACTCTGTGCCGATGGTAGCCTTAACCGGCCAGGTGGTCCGGGCGCAAATCGGCAAGGACGCTTTCCAGGAGATTGATATCTCCGGCATCACGTTGCCCATCACCAAGCACAGCTATGTGGTGCTGGATACCGCCCATCTGGCAAGAACCATTAAAGAGGCTTTTTACATCGCCAGGACGGGCAGGCCCGGCCCGGTGCTGATTGATATACCCAAAGACGTGTTCACCGACTTGGCGGAATTTAACTATCCTGATAAGGTTGACCTCCCCGGCTATAAGATTCCCACCCATGGCCACCCCACCCAGCTTAAGAACGCCGCCAAGATGATTAATGATGCTAAAAAACCCCTTATCATCGCCGGCCGGGGCGTGATAATATCCGGCGCCAGCGCCGCCCTTAAAGAATTGGCGGAAAAAGCGCAGATACCGGTTATTACTACATTGCTGGGCATCGGCTCCTTCCCGGAAACTCATGTTTTAAGCTATGGCATGGCGGGCATGCACGGCACTGCCTATGCCAATCTGGCTCTGGAAAACTGTGATCTGCTTATCGCCATCGGTATGCGCTTTGACGACCGCGTTACCGGTAAGATAAGCGGCTTTACGCCTCACGCCAAAATAATTCATATTGATTTAGACCCGGCGGAAATCGGCAAGAACGTGCCGGTAGATATACCTATCGTCGGTGACGTGAATGCCGTATTGCACGCCATGCAAAAAATGGTGGACAAAAACAGCCGACTCGAATGGTTGCAGCAGCTGGACGAATGGCGTCAGCAGCACCCCATGCTGGCTATCAATGACGGCGATAAACTCCTGCCGCAACGCGTTATCCGTGAAATTTACGAAGCCACTAAAGGCGATGCCATCGTCGTTACCGGCGTAGGGCAGCACCAGATGTGGGCGGCGCAGCACTATTTCTTTGACAATCCGGATAGCTTTATCTCCTCCGGCGGCCTGGGCACGATGGGCTTTGGACTCCCCGCCGCCATGGGCGCCAAAGTAGGGCGGCCGGAAAAAACGGTCTGGCTGATTGACGGCGACGGCAGCTTCCAGATGACTCTCCATGAGCTGGCGACGCTCGTGCAGGACGATATCGCAGTTAAAATTGCTATCATGAATAACGGCTACCTGGGACTCGTAAGGCAGTGGCAAGACCTCATATACAAGAAAAACTATGTTGCCACCCCGCTTTCCTGCCCCGATTTTGTAAAATTAGCCGAGGCATACTGCATCTCCGGCTTGAACGTGACCAAACGCGATGAAATCAGACCAGCCATTAACCAGGCGATGAAGCATAAAGGGCCGTTTTTGGTCAACTTTATGGTGGAGCCGGAAGAAAACGTTTACCCGTTTGTGCCACCCGGGGCGTCCAACACTGAATTTATCGACCAGCCGAAGAAAGAGGTAAGCTCATGGCAACGACGAAACACACCCTAGTTGCTCTGGTTAACGATAAACCCGGCGTCCTCAATCGCGTGGTGAGTATGATTCGTCGCCGCGGTTTTAATATCGACAGTATTGCCGTCGGTCACAGCGAGGTGCCGCATCTTTCGCGCGTGACCATTATCGTTAACGGCACCACCGCCATTGTCGAGCAGGTTCGCAAGCAACTGGATAAATTGATTGACGTCGTTAAAATATCCGATATCACTGCCGAAAAACTCACCAGCCGGGAGCTGGCGCTGGTGAAAGTCAAAGCCACCTCCGCGACCCGCAGTGAAATTCTGGAAATCGCCGATATCTTCCGCGCAAACATTGTTGATGTCGCTTCGGATACCCTGACGATAGAAATTACCGGCGATGAAGATAAAATTGAGTCGATGCTC
>CAIWTG010000248.1 GCA_903915565.1 uncultured Chloroflexota bacterium | reverse complement strand
CCTACGCCAGAATGACAGAAAATAGGAGTCTTGAAAATGCCTAAATGGGGCGGCAAGCTGGAAAAAGTTGACGAATTCCGCTGGCGGATACCCAAGAGCTATAAACCGGGTATGCGCGTGGACGGGCTGGTTTATGCCGACGAAGCCATGCTGCCGCATCTTTTAGAAGAGCAAGCGCTGGAACAGGTGGTGAATGTAGCTTTCCTGCCAGGGATAGTCGGGCAGTCTATGGCGATGCCGGACATCCACTGGGGCTACGGTTTTGCCATCGGCGGGGTGGCGGCCATGCGCGTCAGCGACGGCGTGATATCGCCGGGCGGGGTGGGCTTTGACATCAACTGCGGCGTGCGCATCATGCGCACTAATTTGACCAAAGAAGATGTCACCCCCAAAATAAAAAACCTGATTGACGCGCTTTTTTACGCCGTGCCCTCGGGCGTCGGTTCCAAGGGCGTCATCAAGCTGCGCGCCGGAGAAATTGACGAGGTTTTGGTTAAAGGCTCGCGGTGGGCGGTGGAAAAGGGATACGGCGTCCGGGAGGATTTAGACACCACCGAGGAGCGGGGCGAAATGAAAGACGTCGACCCTTCCAAGGTTAGCGGCAGGGCTAAAGAGCGGGGCACCCCCCAGCTCGGAACGCTCGGCTCCGGCAATCATTTTCTCGAGGTGGGGGTTGTTGACGAAATTTATGACGAAAACATCGCACAAGCCATGGGCATTGAGAGGGTGGGGCAGGTAATGCTCTACGTCCACTGCGGATCGCGGGGGCTGGGACATCAAGTGGCAGACGATTACATCAAAGTCATGATGCAGGCGATGCCCAAGTACGGCATCCAGGTGCCGGACCGCCAGCTCGCCTGCGTACCGGTAAAAGCGCCGGAAGGTCAGGCCTACCTCGCGGCCATGCGCGGGGCCGCCAACTATGCCTGGGCCAACCGCCAGTGCATCACTCACTGGGTGCGAGAGACTTTCTGTCGCGTGCTGGGGTTAAGTCCCAGAGAGGCCGGGCTGGAGCTGATTTACGACGTGACGCACAACATTGCCAAGGTAGAAGAACATGAGGTGGATGGGAAAAGAGAAAAGCTCTGTGTTCACCGCAAGGGGGCCACGCGCGCGTTTCCGGCAGGGCATCCCGACGTGCCGGAGAAATACCGGGCGGTGGGTCAGCCGATATTGATACCGGGGGATATGGGGCGGATGTCTTATATTTTAGTCGGCACGGTGCAGGCGATGAAAGAGACCTTCGGGTCAACGTGTCATGGGGCGGGACGGATGGAGAGCCGGGCGGCGGCCAAAAAACAGGCGAGCGGACGGGAAATTTTGGAAAGACTGGAAGCGCAGGGTATCTTTGTGCGGGCGGGCAGCCTGGCTGGTTTGGCGGAGGAAGCTCCGGAAGCATATAAAGATGTGAGCGATGTGGTCAGAGTGGCTCACGGCGCGGGCATCTCCAAAAAAGTGGCGCGCACCCGGCCGATGGCGGTGGTCAAGGGATAGAAAATTGAAAGACCCTAAATATTCTATTGGAAAACGCGTAAAAATAATTAGCTTTTCGGGTCACGACCCGGAGGTAGACCGGATGCTTAACGCCTTAGCGGGGAAAAAGGGTGTGGTGGAAAATTATTACTGCATAGAGCGCGATGAAATGCCGGACCGCATTAAAATGGTTCGTTATCCGAATTACGTTTATTGTGACACCATCCGACCATGTGACGGTACACTGTTGAGTAGAATTCCCGAGGTTGCGTTCGCATTGAGAGGGTAAACGAGTCTAAGATAAACAACAGAATCCTGCCGATTGCCCACAATATATCACCTAATAATTTTACTGTCTTCTTTAACATATTTTGATGCCAGCGTGGCGTGTACTAACAATATAGGTTTACTCACTCTTTTAAAATCCAGGGGGCAGTGAATCAGGCCGGCGGGGATGTAAACAGAGGTGGGGGCAGTAATTTTAAAGATTTCCCGCTCTTTTCCCAGTCCTAACTCAATTTCCGCGTCTAGTTCTCCCATATGGTCGGGGTCGAAGGACATGAAGTAAAGATACATATCAAAGTCGTGGTAATGAGGATAATCCTCCATCAGTGTTGGCTCGGTGATGCGCAGGAACATTAAAGTAAAATTGGATTTATAATCTTCGTCCCCGATAAACTTGTATTCCGGGCCAAACTTGCCGATTACCACCGGTCTGGTAATGACATATTTTTCGTATTTTTTCGCCATCGTTATAGCCTCCTTAAGTGAATGCCCCCAGCTTTTGGTCACATCATAGGTGACCTGACAAAGCGCGTCAAGCTGGAACGGTGTGGTATGATAGACGAGAAAAAATGTTACAACTGATTGATACCCACGCCCACCTGGACGAAATAGAAAATTTGGACGTGGTGTTAGAACAGGCTAAAGCCGCCGGCGTCATTGCTATCATCGCGGTGGGGCAAGATGCAGTATCTAATACTAAAACGCTGGAAATTGCCGCGCGCTATCCCGGTTTTATCTACCCCGCCCTCGGCTACCACCCCTGGAGCATTAAAGAAGCGGAAATCAAGGACAACCTGGACTTTATCCGTACCAACATCTCTAAAGCGGCGGCGGTGGGGGAGGTGGGGCTGGACTATCTTAAAGACTTGCTCAAGACGGTAGATAAAGACCTGCAAAAACGCGTGCTGCTGGAGCTTCTGCAAATAGCCAAAGACAACGATAAACCGGCGCTGCTGCATACCCGTTACGCCTGGCAGGACGCTTTTGATTTAGTTAAGAGGGCAGGGGTGAATAAAGCGGTCTTTCACTGGTATACCGGGACGTCCAGTGTTTTGCGGGACATTATAGATAACGGATATTATATATCGGTCACTCCTGCCGTGGAATATCATGAAGAGCACCGGCGAGCAGTAAAAGAAACACCGCTAGATCAATTACTTTTAGAAACAGACAGCCCGGTGATTTATGCGCGGGGGCGGGTGGGGGAATTTAAAGCGACTCCGGCGGACGTGGTGAGGTCGCTAAAAGGCGCGGCGGCTTTAAAGGGATTAAGCGAAGAAGAGCTAGCGGAGAAGACAACGGAGAATGCGAAAAACCTGCTAGGGATTTAAGCCAATAAGGCCATGGTGGAAGGGGCGGGGAAAATAATCCCCCGCCCCCTCTTTACCAAGTTTTAACCGGTACATCGTTG
>CAIWTG010000247.1 GCA_903915565.1 uncultured Chloroflexota bacterium | reverse complement strand
TGAGCTTGTCGAATCCACCGCCGCGTATGCCCCCCTTTCGGCTAATCCGCAGCAAAGGACAAGTGTCATTACGGCTACAACTTTAAGCAAGCGATTCATAACTTCTTCCTTTCTAACTTTGTAGTATCAGTTTTCTAAAGTTCAATCCCTATTTTTGCTCCGCCTTTTCAGTAACCGGCGATGCGTCAACTTTCAAATCACCTAATGCGAACTGTATCCCGTCAAGATAATGCCGCAATATGGCTGGCTGAAAGAATACTTCTTTATTATGCCCAAGTCCGCAGTAAAACACCCTGCCCTTGTCGTAATCCCTTACCCAGCTGACCGGTTTATCGCGGTCGCTTTCTCTGACGCCCTTTGCGCTTTTCGTGGCAGGGTCATCCAAATCAAGCGCCAAAAGAACACGGCGGTTTTCCATCGGTTTGAGCGGCCTCACGCGATAAATCTCATCATTTATCTTGAAGCCCTCGCCCTTAAAAGCCGCGTTGAGAGGATGATTCGGCTCAACGTTCTTGATCGCCCACGTCCCCTCCGCCGTCCACGGATGACCGGCAAACAGCCCTCCCATCATCTCCGCACCCTCAGGCCAGTTGTAAAAATTATCCGTCGCGGCGTGGATACCTATAATCCCCTTCCCGCCTTTCACAAAATCCATTAACGCCTCCCGCTGGCCAGGTTCGTTGAACTCCAGCTTCGTCGTGTTATTAAACAGCACCGCGTCAAACCCAGCCAGTTTCTCCGCGGTAAACTCATTCATATCGTCGCTGAAAACCGCCTCAAACGCCCCGGTCTTCTTGCCCATAACCTCAATCGCCTTGTTCACAACGGGGATGCTGTCGTGAAAATATCCCTTGCACAGCCAGAATACCAGTATCTTCCTCGCCTTGGCCGGCCTGGCGGTCGCCGCGGCGGGGACCGCCGCCTCAATCTTCCCCGCTACCTCCTCTGAAACCGCCGGCAACTGCTTCGGCGAACCAACGGCAAACAAGTTCTGCACGCCGGTCACAAAACACACTAAAATCAAAACGATAATGCCAAAAACAAGCAACCCCGCACCTAAATTACCGCGATTCATCTTTATTCCTTTCTCAACTATAACCGCCACGGGCTTCTCATAGACCTCGACAGCATCCCATCAGCCTCGGCATCACCGATAAAACGCTCGGCTGCCGGGTCCCACTTCAAAGGCCTGCCGAGCCGATTCGCAATAATACCCAAGTGACAAACCGTCGCCGACCGACAGCCGACCTCAACGTCACATATCGGGTTTCGCCGGCTGCCAACACAATCGAGCCAGTCGGCATAATGGTTCTCGCTTTGATACAGCCGTATATCGTTGGCGCCGATACGCTGGCGAACCAGCGATTCCGGCTTTACACGTAGAAACCCCCGGCTGACCTCGACCTCGCCCTCCGTGCCGGCAAACAATATCGACCGGTCCCTCATATCATCATCCCTTACGACGGTAACGCCGTTGGCGTATTTGTAAGTCAGCATCTTTATATCTTTGTCGTTCTCCGGGTAAATCTCAACCGGCCCGCTGGCGTCCATCCCAAGGCCCCACTGGACAATATCAAAATGATGTGCGCCCCAGTCCGTCATCAGCCCGCCCGAGTAATCATCATAATCACGCCAGTGCGCCCAGCCGGGAGCATCCATCGGCGGCGCTATCCGCGAATTATATGGCCGCCAAGGCGCTGGCCCCAGCCACCTGTCCCAGTCCAGATAATCCGGCGCCGGCTCGCCAGCCAGGTTACAGCCAACCGGATACGTCGGAAACGTCCCCGTCCCGATACACACCCTGACGGTCCCGACCTGCCCGATGTAGCCGCTG
>CAIWTG010000246.1 GCA_903915565.1 uncultured Chloroflexota bacterium | reverse complement strand
GGTTTCGGTAACGATAGTCGCCAGGGTTTTGCTCTGGAAGGCAATGTCCTTATTCTTGGCTAAAATGTCTTTAGTCTTGGGTGATTCGACATCTTCCAGATGTTTATAGATATCTTCGACGCTACCGAACTGCTGTATTAATTTTACGGCGGTCTTTTCTCCAATGCCAGGGACGCCGGGGATATTATCGGAGGGGTCACCGACCAGAGCCTTGTAGTCGGCAACATGCTCCGGTCCCACGCCAAATTTTTCCTTGACCATGTCGGCGTCGAAAAGCGCGGTATCGCTGAAAGCCTTACCGGCTTTAGGGTAGAGGATTTTAACGCTGGGGTTAACGAGCTGCATCGTGTCGGCGTCGCCGGTAACGATAACGGTATCCACGCCCTTTTCCGAAGCCTGTTTGCTCAAAGTACCGAGGACGTCGTCCGCCTCATACTTATCCACCTCAAAGATGGGGATATTGAAAGCCTGCACGACCTCCCTGACGCGCCCGAACTGGGCGGCCAGCTCATCCGGCATGGGGGGACGGTGTGCTTTATATTCGGTAAACATGTCGTGGCGGAAGGTGGGGCCTTTTTTATCAAAAGCGATGGCAAAGTGGGTGGGCTTAAGCTCGTTGAGGACTTTGAGGAGCATGAGGGCAAAGCCATAAACGGCGCTAACGACCTCGCCGGTTTTGGAGACGGTGAGGGGCACAGCCTGCCGGTACTTGGTGGGGCAGAAGGCGTGATAAGCCCGGTGGATGATAGCGTTGCCGTCGAATAAAACAAGGAGGGGTTTTGCCATGAGTTTATTATAGCAGATGGGGGAAGTGGAAGTTAACAGTTTCCAGTTAACAGTTGTCAGTTGGGGAGAAGGGGGAAAAGGGATTCTGGATACCCGCTTTCGCCGGCATGGTTTGTTTGAATTAGAAGTCCTTTTTCTCGCCCAGGTTAAGGGGTTTAAGGAATGAAGTGTCGTTGAGGCTTGATAGCACCGTGCGGTTGCCGTCGAAGGTGAAGCGGCAGATAGAGGCGGTGTCCAGCTTAAAGTTCCAGAAGAATGAGTTGTCCAACCCCAGCAAAGCGCAGATAAGTACCTTGTTCACGGCGCGGTGGGAAACCATAACGATTTTGCCGTCGCGGGCGCGGGTAACGGCGTCTTTAACAAAAGGCCAGGCGCGGTTCTTAACGTCTTCTAGTCCCTCGCCGCCGGGGAGCCTGACCTGCTCCGGCGTGTCCACCCAGTCCTGGTAAATATCACCGTATTTTTCTTTGACTTCGGCTAGAGTTAATCCCTCCCACTCGCCGCAATCAATGTCATTAAGGTTTTCGGCCAGTTTTACTTTAAGGCGGTGGGGGGCGGCTATAGCGTCGGCGGTGCGGACGGCGCGCTGGAGGGGGCTGGAGTAAACCACGTAGATTTTCTCGGCGGCAAGATATTCACCCAAAAGCGCCGCCTGTTTTAGTCCAGTGTCATTCAAAGGCACATCCGCCCTACCTCTAAAGGTTTCGGCGGCGTTGAAGGCGGTTTCGCCGTGGCGGACGATGATGATTTCAAGCATTATCTAGGCCTTTCTGTCGTCTTCTATCTTTTCAACTTCTATCGTGCACTCGGTGGCGAGAGCGGCAAAAGCGCCAACGGCGGCTAAAAGCGGCGCGGCCATAATAGTGACGGCAACAGCCGGCGCGCCAATGCTAAGCGGGATTTCGATAATCGTTTTGCCCTGGTGGATAAGGCGCACGCGGCGGATATTGCCTTCGTGGATGAGTTTTTTAACCTTTTCCAGCACTTCATCGCCGGAGACGGTATACTTTTCACTCTTAGACATTAGCACCTCCAGACCCAATAAATAGTAACGAAGAAGCGAGAGGGGTGTCAAATGTGGGTGAGTGTACAGTTTTCAGTTATCAGTTGACAGTTGGGGATAAGGGTGAGTGGATTCCCGATCAGGTCGGGAATGACGGTCGGGCGTATGGGGAAAGGCTGTTGTGGATTATGTAATTCGTGTTATACTGGTTGCATACGGGAGGGTTATTTTGAAGAGTAAAGATTTTCTTTCAGTCGCCGACCTGACCAGCGAAAGAATAAAAACAATAATAACCAATGCCGAGAAACTTAAAACCGAAGGATGGAAAACACAGCTAAACGAAAAAATACTGGCGCTGCTCTTTGAGCTGCCGTCGTTAAGAACCAGGGTCAGCTTTGAGGTAGGGATGCGGCAATTGGGGGGCCAATGTATCTATCTATCGCCGGATGAAGTACAGCTGGGCAAACGTGAATCGATACCGGACGTCGCCCGAGTATTGAGCCGGATGGTAGACGTCATTGCCCTGCGCACGACCTCCCACGATAATTTAGAAATCCTGGCCAATAACGCCTCGGTGCCAGTGATTAACGCGCTTTCTAACGTGGAGCATCCGTGCCAGGCGCTGGCGGACATGCTGACAATATACGAACACAAAGAAATACTGGAAGGGCTGACTTTAGCCTATATCGGCGACGGGAACAATACAGCGCACAGCCTGATGCTGGCGGCGGCTCTGTGCGGGATGGACTTCCGCATCGCTTCGCCCAAAGGTTACCGGGTGGACGAAAAAATACTAAAGACAGCGCAGCAATTCGCCGCGGACAGCCAGTCGACCATTCTTTGCACCGAAGACCCGAAACAAGCCGCCGAAAAAGCGGACGTCCTCTATACCGACGTATGGATAAGCATGGGGCAGGAAGCCGAAGCAAAACAGCGCAAAGCGATATTCGGCAAATACCAAATAAACAGCCAGCTGCTCGGGTTAGCCAAGCCGGACGCGATAATAATGCATCCTCTCCCCGCCCATCACGGGCAAGAGGTCGCCGAGAACATCATCTACAGCCCGCAGTCAGTGGTCTTTGACGAAGCGGAGAACCGGCTGCACGCCCAGAAAGCACTGCTGGTGGATATAATGGGGGGTTCGGAAATACTGATGCCGGACCTGCGGTAACAAAATATAACCTCTATCAAAAAAATCCTGAAAGAATAAAAATGACTAAACCTATTGTTGCTATTGTGGGCAGACCCAATACGGGGAAATCCACACTCCTGAACCGAATAGTGAAAAGACCGGTGGCGATTACCGAAGACCACCCGGGGACAACACGCGACCGCAATACGGCGGACGTTATTTGGGGCGGAGTGGATTTTACACTGGTGGACACGGGGGGATTGGAAGTAGAACCGGATACGGCGATAAGCCGGGGGGTTAAAGCGCAAGTCGAAACCGCCATCGCTGACGCCAGCGTCATTGTGGTGGTGGTGAGCACTATTGACGGCGTGATGCCGGCAGACACGGAAATCGCTGATATATTACGCCGGTCGGAGAAGCCGGTGCTGGTGGCGGCGAATAAAGCCGATAACGAAAAACTGGAAATGCAGGCGGTGGAATTTTATGAGTTGGGGCTTGGCGAGCCGCTCCCCATCAGCGCGCACCACGGGCGGGGGGTGGCGGACCTATTGGATAAAATCGTCGAGCTGCTGCCGCAACAAGAAGCGGAAAAAATCCAACCGGAAAGCATTAAAATAGCCATCGTGGGGAGACCGAACGTGGGCAAATCGGCGCTGCTGAACGCATTAGTCGGGGAAGAGCGCTCCATCGTTGACGATACGCCTGGTACAACGCGGGATGCCATAGATACGGCGTTTGACTTCGAGGGTCAGAATGTGTTACTTATTGATACAGCCGGAATCCGGCGGCGGGGCAAGGTAAGGGCGGGGGTAGAGCAATACAGCATCGTCCGCACCTTCCGCGCCATAGATAGGGCGGATATCGCCTTGCTCGTCCTGGATGCCACCGAAATGGTAACGGCGCAGGACACCCATATCGCGGGGTATATCCAGGAAGCCGCCAAAGGCATAATAATCGTCGTTAATAAGTGGGATTTGATAGAAGATAAGAATATCGGAGCCTGGAATAAAGCAGCTAAAGGCTCGTTTAAATTTGCTTCTTACGCGCCAATATTGTATACTTCGGCAAAAACCGGTCAGGGGGTGGACAAAATCATGCCCCAGGTAATAGAAGTCTACCGGGAGAGGCAGAAAAGGCTGCCGACTTCCGTCGTGAATAACATCATCCAGCAGGCTGCCGTAGCGCATAACCGCCCGCAAAGTCAGGGCAGGCAGCTAAAAATATATTACGCCACCCAGGCCGAAGCCAATCCACCCACTTTCGTCTTTTTCACCAATGACGCCAAGCTGGTGCATTTTTCCTACCGACGCTTTTTGGAGAACCAGCTACGCCAGGCTTTCGGTTTTGCCGGCACACCGATACGATTAAACTTTAAATCAAGGGGTAATTCATGATAGCGTTTATGTTTGTGGCTGTGGCCGTTTTAGGCTACCTGTGCGGCTCGATACCCTGCGGGGTGCTCATCAGCAAGCGATACACCCAGCAAGACATCACCAAGGTCGGCACCGGCAAGACGGGGATGACCAATGTAATGCGGGCGGCGGGGAAAAAGGCGGCGGCGATATCACTCATTTTAGATATAGCTAAGGGGGCGCTGGCGGTAGGCATAGCCTGGCTGATATTCCTGGGAAATACCGATACTTTTACCGTTTTTACCTATAGTGAAAGCGCCAAAATACTGGCAGGACTGGCGGCAATTGTGGGACATAACTGGTCGATATTCCTAAAGTTCAAGGGGGGGCGAGGGGTGGCAACATTCATGGGCGCACTGGCGGGGTTATACTGGCCGGCGGCGGTCCTGGGCGGGATACTGATTTTCCTCGTTGGGATAAGGACCAAGTATATGTCCATGGGCTCGCTGGTGGGAGCGGTGGTGGCATTTTTCTTATTAACGGCATTTTATATTTTAAAAATAGATTTTCTGCGTTCCAGCCCAATGCCGATTGAGTACAGCATCTATGTGTTGGTAGGAGTGATTTTCGTCTGGGTAATGCACCGCGATAATATCACCCGGCTTTATAACGGCACGGAACGTAAAATAGGCGAACACCCCAAAGCGCCAACGACGATTCCAGAGAGCGTTCCCGCCCGCACGCACAAATAAACCATTTACAAATATCCCAAAAGAAACGGCATGGCTGAAAATGCAAAAAGTTGCGGTTATCGGCACAACCAGCTGGGGTATTACGCTAGCAATGCTGCTGCATCATAACGGCAGCGAGGTAAGGCTCTGGGCAAGGACACTGCAGGAAGCGAACCAGCTCAAGAAAAAAGGGTCGGACCGCTTCCCGGGCCTGATAATACCCAAAGAAATAATCATCACCCACAAAATGAATGTAGCGCTCAAGGGTGTTGACGCCGTCATCCTGGCGGTGCCCTCGGCAACAATGCGGACCAACATCAAATACGCCGCCAAATATCTTGCCAAAGACACCATCATCATCAGCGCATCCAAAGGGCTGGAGATTAACAGCAATAAAAGGATGTCGGAAGTAATCGCTGAGGAGATTAAGCCGCAGTTCAGAAATAATATCTGTGCGCTATCGGGTCCGCAGCTAGCCAAAGAAATCATGGAAAACCACCCGGCGGCATCGGTAGTGGCGGCGGAAGATAAAAATACAGCGCGCAAAGCGCAAAAAATCCTGACCAGCGATAATTTCTGTGTTTTCACAAATACCGACGTCATCGGGGTGGAACTGGGCGGGGCTTTAAAGAATATTTTAGCGCTGGGCGCGGGGATTCAAGACGGACTAGGCTACGGCGATAACGCCAAAGCGGCTTTTATCACCCGCGGCCTGACGGAGATAACCGCGCTGGGTATGGAGCTCGGAGCCAGCCCACTAACATTTTCCGGACTGGCGGGGCTGGGCGACGTCATCACAACCTGCGCCAGCCCTTTGAGCCGTAATCACTACGTCGGGTATGAGCTCGCCAAGGGGAGGAAGCTGGAGGATATTTTAAACAGTATGCACCAGGTGGCGGAGGGCGTTAACACTACAAGAGTGGCTTACAAACTGGCGCAGGACCTGGACCTGGAAATGCCGATTACGGAAAAAATATACGACGTGTTATTCAAGAACGCCAATCCGGCTAAGGCAGCGAAGGGGATGATGGGCGGTAATGCGCGTCACGAACTGGTGGGACGGCGGTGGCGGCTATTTTCGGTTTTCCGGCATGCGAAACGTGCGACCGAAAACAATACTTAGTCAGCGTCTTTTCGCTTAATCGAACCAAGGCTTTTCGACAGTTATTCAAAGAGTCGCTTTTGCTCTTTAGTCAACGACTCCGGC
>CAIWTG010000245.1 GCA_903915565.1 uncultured Chloroflexota bacterium | reverse complement strand
TACCAGGCATTCCTGCCGGAGATGGTGCCGGAGAAAAAGCGCGGCATGGCGTCCGGTTTTCGCAGTTTATTTGAGCTGACAGGGGGCGTAGGTTTTGTCCTGTTTGCCGGTTGGAAATATACAAGAGATACAGGCATTGAAGGATTGTGGCTGGTGTTGGGGACGCTGGGTTTCGTCTTATTAGTGACGATGCTGACAACAGTCTTGCTGGTCCATGAACAACCGTCGCCAACCGCTAAACAAAAAACCTCCCCGCTGGCGGCACTGGCCGATATTTTTAAAAAAGATACCTGGAAAGACCGCAATTTTGTCTGGTTCCTGGTTTCCCGGCTGCTTTTTTACATGGCTTTTACAACCATCCAGCAGTTTGCGTTTTATTACCTGCAGGATGTGGTTAAAGTTACTAACCCCGCGGCATCGGCGTCCCTGTTTGTAGCCATTGCGGCCGGGGGCATGTTAATCGTCGTCTGGCCGGCCGGGTATTTCTCGGACAAAATCGGACGCCGGCTGTTGACGGCTATCGCCGGTGGAATCGGAGCAGTGGGCATTGCGTTGATAGTATTGACGAACCAGTATTCAGCAATTCTCTATGGCGCAGCGATTATCGGGGTGTCGAAAGGGATTTTTGACAGCACCAACTGGGCACTGGCGACCGACTTTGCGTCAAAAAATCGGGAAGCGATTTTCCTGGGAATTGCCAACGTAGCGACCACGGGGGGAGCTGCTTTAGCGCGCCTTATCGGACCGGGTATAGATTTCTTTAATAGCCGCGCACCTTTAAGCGGCTATAATTTCATGCTGATAATGTGCATCGTCTACTTCGTTATGGGCGGGGTAATGGTGTGGGGCATTAAGAAACGCGTTTAGTTCCCCATAAACCAAATCTGAAAGCCGTAGTGCGCCAGATAGGCTACGGTTACATAGGTTACCGTCCGTCCCAGCCAGGTAGCCAGGAAGAACTTCCAGGCGGGCATACGCATCGCGCCGGCGATAATACCCGCGACGTCGAAAAACAGCGGGAACATGGAAAGCACGAAGATAGCAATCCAGCCCCACCTGATTACCCATTTTTCCACCCGGTTATACATATTGTTTTTGGATAATAAGCCCCGACCGCTGCGCCCCGCCAGCCACCCGGTCATTTCGCCGATGCCAGCTCCGACACCGCCAATAATGCCCACAAGTATGGGAGAAGACATCACTACGGCCATCGCCGTGAGAACCGCCATATAACTGACGGGGATTATCAGCGTAGCGTTCATGAAAACACTGGCCACGAAAACACCGGCATAGCCGTAAACTTTTAGGTTATCTTCATCGAAAATATCAGGATTTTTAAAGTAGATGATGCTAAGGGCGGCAATAATGCCTAAAGTTAGCAGCAATCCAAGTACGGCGAGATAGTGTTTTTTAAACCAGTCTCTGACTTTATGATGAAACGGTTTCTTCCGTTTTGGTTCAGTCATACGCCAACGATTATACCATGCGCTACAGCTGCGAAAGAAATTTAACTTCATAAAACAGGGGGCTACGTTATATAATTTAGTTATCAATTCTAAAGGTGCGTTTACCCCAAAATGACAGCAAGATATCCAATAGTCGAAGAAGTTTTCATGGCGCCGGACGCTCTGTGGTGCTTTGAGGCGTTTGCCCCGCGCCCATTTAGCTTTTTCCTGGACAGCGGCATGGACCCGCAAAAGCTGGGACGGTATTCCTTTATGGGGAGCGACCCTTTCCTGGTGGTGAAGAGCAAGGGCGATGAAATAACATTAATCCGAAATGAAGTGGAGGAAAAGAAGCAGGGCAATCCTTTTGATGTATTGAGGGAGTTACTCCAAACTTACAAAATCGACGGCAGTAAGTCACCGGTGCCGTTTACCGGTGGGGCGGTGGGGTATTTTAGTTACGACCTGTGTCACTTTATCGAAAAACTCCCCAAGCAAGCTGTTGACGACATAAACGTACCCGACCTTTATCTGGGTTTTTATGATGCTATCGCGGCTTTCGACCATCAGGAAAATAAAACCTATATCATTTCCACCGGCTTCCCGGAGATGGACGAGGAAAAACGACTTAATAGGGCAAGGGCAAGACTCAATGAGTTGAGAAACATGATTATGCTGGCGCCGCCGCCGGTTGAAACCAATAATACCGCCGCCGCCAAAGGGAAAAAGCTTAAAGCCAATTTTTCGCATGACAGCTATCTTGAGGCGGTAAGTAAGGCCAGGGAATTTATTTGCGCCGGCGACATTTTCCAGGTGAACCTGTCGCAGAGGTTAGAAGTTGACATAAACATTGAACCTTACGAGCTCTATAAACGCTTGCGAAAAATCAATCCGGCGCCATTCGCCAACTATTTCGGCTTTGGCGACGTCAGCATCGTTGGGGCGTCGCCGGAGAGGTATTTAAAGCTGCGGGGCGATTGGGTGGAAACACGTCCGATAAAGGGCACCAAGCCGCGCGGTAAGACGCCCAAAGAAGATAAAGCTTTAGCCGAGAGTTTATTGAAAAGCGTCAAAGACCGCGCTGAAAACATCATGATTGTCGACCTGGAACGCAATGACATCGGGCGCGTGTGCCGCTACGGCACGGTAAAGGTTAAGGAGCTGGCAATACTGGAGACTTATCCCACGGTGTTTCATTTGACTTCAACGGTGGAGGGGCAATTGAGGGAGGAGAAAAACGTTATTGACCTCCTTAAAGCCACCTTCCCCGGCGGGTCGATTACCGGCGCACCCAAAGTGAGGTCAATGGAAATTATCGATGAGCTGGAGCCGACCTGCCGCAGCGTTTATACGGGGTCACTGGGGTACTTGAGCTTTAGCGGGGACATGGACCTGAACATCGTAATCCGTACGTTCATCGTCAAAGGCGGCAGGGTGTATTTCCAGGTGGGCGGAGCAATTGTTTACGATTCCAAACCGGAAGCGGAGTACATTGAGACGCTGGATAAAGGCAGGGCATTGATACGCGCTTTGGGGCTTTCTGCCGGGGACGATTTGGAGATAGTTTCATGATTCTGGTGATAGACAATTACGATTCGTTCACTTATAACCTCGTGCAATACCTGGGGGAGTTGGGGCAAGAGCCGGCCGCTTACCGCAACGACGCTATAACGCTGGACCAGATGGAGTCCATGAAGCCGAGCCATATTATTATTTCGCCGGGGCCGTGCACGCCGCTGGAAGCTGGCATTTCTAATGACGTCATCCGGCATTTTAAAGGGAAAATACCGATTCTGGGGGTGTGCCTGGGACACCAATGCATCGGGTACGTATACGGCGGGGTAATAAAGCGGGCGGCGCTGCCGATGCACGGCAAAGAAAGTCTGGTTTATCATGACGGCGCGACTATTTTTAACGGGTTACCCTCGCCGATAACGGCGGGACGATATCACTCGCTGGTGATTGAGGCGGAATCCGTGCCGGCGACGCTGGAAGTTTCCGCCAAAACGAAAGACGGGGTAATTATGGGGGTGAGAAGCCGGCAGGACATGGTAGAGGGCGTCCAGTTCCATCCGGAATCCATCATGACGCCGGAGGGGCATAATATTTTATCCAATTTTCTCAAGATGTCGTTATATTAAAGGGAGGCATTAATGACAGAAAAAGTCTACTTGAACGGCAAGATTGTACCATCGGAACAGGCTTCAATTTCAGTAAGAGACCACGGCTTTCTTTATGGCTACGGGCTTTTTCAGACAATGCGGGCATATAACGGCAAGCTATTCCTGCTAGACAGGCATATCAAACGCCTCCACGAAGCGGCGAAGGTCATCGGGCTGGAAGCAAAGATAAAGAATATCGATTTCATTAAGGCGTGTAATGAAACCCTGGCGGCTAACGGGCTTAAGGAAGCGCGCGTGCGCCTCACGGTTACTAACGGCGACGGCGAGGCTTTACCGTGGGTGGATAAGGGGGGAGTACCGACGGTTGTCGTTACGGCGGTGCCTTATACGCCTTTTTCCGAGGAGAAATATAATACGGGCTTCAAAGTGGGCATAGCCTCGGTGCGGCGGATGAAACAGTCTCCATTCTCCGCCATGAAATCCATCAACTACCTGCTGAACGTCGTAGCGCGGACGGAAGCCGCCGAAAAAGGGTTGGACGAAACCATTATCCTTAACGACGAGGGGTATATCGCCGAGGGGGGCGGGGGCAACGTCTTTTTCGTTGATGAGGGTAAACTCGTCACGCCGTCGACGGACATGGGCATCATCCCGGGCATAACGCGAGAAGTAGTGCTTAATATCGCGGCAAAACTCGGCATTGGCGTGAGAGAAGGCCCAGTGGGCATCGGCATTATAAAAAGATGCCAGGAGGCGTTTATGACTAACGCCCTCATTGAGATAATGCAGGTAACGCAGGTGAGGGATAATGAGGGAAACTCGGTAACGATTAACGGCGGCAAGCCGGGCGACATAACGCGGCAGGTGATGGCAGCCTACCGGGAGATGGTGAAAAAGGAAACGGTCTAGTTAGTTACCAGAACTCCGTCTGCGCGATGTGCTCTTTTTCTTTGATAATCAGGCGGATGGAGTCGCGGGTCTTTTCATCATTAACAGATTCGACTAAAGAGACGGGAGTGCCATCCTGATTTTTCTTCGTCCGCCACCTAACGATATAACCGGGCACCAAAGCGCTGTTAAATTCTCCGGTGCCGCAGCAGGAAGAATCAATCACCGCCTCACGAAGGACGTAAAGGACTTCCCGCCCATCCAGCTTTAGCCTGACCTCTTTTTGCGGGGTGTAATGACCAGAAGGGGTGGGGACGTCTTTATTTATCTCAAGGTGCGTGTATTTACTCATATCAATCCTGTTGTTTCGTTAACACCAAGCACAATATTCATGTTTTGTACGGCTGCTCCGGAAGCCCCTTTACCCAGATTATCATAACGGGCGGAGAGTAAAACTCTATCATCGTTACCGAAAACAAATATTTCCAGGTTGTTCGTGCCGTTGCAGTCGGTGAAAGTCAAACGGCTGTTTTTCAAGTATTTGTCCGCCGGGTAGGGCATCACTGTAATAAACTTTTCTCCGGCGTAATATTCTGCCAGGAATTTTCTGATAGCGGCGGCGCCTAGGGGTTTTTTAAGAAATGCTGGTACCAGCGGAATGGACACAATTTCTCCGTTATAAACGCTGACAACCGTCGGGGCGAAAAGTACCGGGCGCGCCAGTCCAACGATTTTGGTCATTTCCGGCACATGTTTATGATTCAGGTCCAGCGCGTAGGGGCGGGGATTCTTAATATAGTCGGGAACGTCTTTCTGCTCATATTCAGCGATTAAAGGTTTCCCGCCGCCGCTATAGCCCGCTACGGCATGGCAGGTAACCGGATAGTCCGAACTGACGATACCCTGTATCACTAACGGATAAAGCATCAGGATAAAGCCGGTAGCGTGGCAGCCGGGTACGGTGATGCGTTTAGACTTCTTGATAAGTGCGCGATGGTCTTTCTTGAGTTCGGGCAAGCCGTAGACCCATCCCGCGGTAATGCGGTGTGCCGTTGACCCGTCAATGACGCAGACGGAATCGTTGTTGATTAGACTCACAGATTCCCGGGCAGCGTCGTCCGGCAGGCAAAGAAAAACGATGTCCGCTTCGTTAAGCAGCTTTTTCTTGGCATCGGGGTCTTTACGCTTGGCTTCAGGAATTTCCAGTAGCTCAATATCCGTGCGGCCGATTAAACGCTCGCGAATTTTCAGTCCGACCGTGCCATGCTGACCATCAACAAAAACCGTCTTTTTCATAATGTTTTGTTTACCTTAATTACAATTAAAAGTATAACATAGTGGAGATTGGTATCTAAAGAGGCGGCGGTACGTTGTATTAAATATACACTTCAACTATGCAAATGATTTCAACCCTAAATATGACTAAAATACTCTCATTTGAACGTAATTTGACTTGACAGAGGCAGAATGATAGTCTATTGTTTATATTAACAGTTTCAAGGAAGGAGGAATCATGCAGGCATATTGCGTCAAGTGCCGAGCCAAGAAAGAAATCACCAATCCCAAGACAATAAAAATGAAGAATGGCAAACCGGCTACCCAGGGAACATGCCCGTCCTGCGGCACCAAAATGTTCAAAATCGGCGCTAAATAACGTCGATATTGACCGGAATTTTAAGATTGATAAGGCTGGATATCTCGCGAGGAGAGTCCAGCCTTAAATCTTTTTATGGGGGTGGGGGAGTTACTTAATATATTTTTTAATTAAATCTTTGGTATTTACAGCGTTAAGCTTATGGAAAATCAACGAAAAGCGTTCTTCTAACTCCTCCATGATTCCCTGGAGGTCAGCCTCCGGCAGGTTCCACATTTCTTTTTTAAATTCCCCCAAAGCTTTCTTACGGGTGTTGTAGTGGAACTGCTCATCCGTTTCACTGGTTTTTCTCTCCCCAATGCATTTGGTGTCCAGATAGCCGTACATCTGCGTCAGCAGGTCTTTGGGGAAACGGGGGCTGTCGTAAACGATGTTCTGAAAACCGGTGGCCAGGTGGACCTCAATGGTATCCATTTTGGGGAAGTTATCAAAGGCTTCGTCCGGCAGGGTGGATGCGCCGTGTTGTACCGCTCCACCCAACCCATATTCCTTCCGGGCAATATTAGACAGTTCTTTAAGAGTATCGAAAGCGATTTTTACCTTGGCGATAGAGCCGTCCGGCAGGACAACGCCGCCATGCGTCGTGCCGGTCTGCACGCTTATTTTTGAAATGCCTTTAGTGCTTTTGGGGAGTTGTTTAAGATAGCCGTTCATAAAAGCCCGCAGGTCTTCTACCGTGCTGTTGCCTTTGCCGATTTCGCCGATTTCCCCACCGACAGAAACAAACCGGTCGACACTGCGTATATAGCTGGTCAGATCCGCCGTGACCTGTGAGTTTTTCGCCTGCTGTTCGGTTAAGTCGGTTTTAGAAATATCCACCAGAGTGGAAGCATCAATATCGATATTGTAAAAACCGGCATCTATCGAGTCTTTGATGAGTTTTTTAATCTCGTTAATCTCTGCTTCGGGATTTTTCTCATAGGCAGATTGCTTGACCTGGTAATGGTCGCCCTGGATAAAGACGGGCCCCTGGTATCCTTCTTTCATAGCCGCAGCCAGGACGCAGGCGGTATATTCCATCGGGCTCTGTTTTGTGTAGCCGATTTCGGAGCGGGCAATCTCGAAGATAAAAGCGCCGACGTTATCTTTCATAGCCGCGCGGAATACCGCCCGGGCGACATCATAGGTGAGCATACGGATATTGATAGCCGGCACAGTAATGCCGGTGAACTCACCGCGGCCGGCGGCTTCATAAAGACCCTGGATGCTCGCGGTATAAATACCATTTACGGTAGCATCTAATTTGATAGCCCGGAATTTTGCCATCTGAACTAATGGTTCGGGTTGAAAGACGGCTTCTTTTATCAGCGCACTGATATCATCGTTATTCGACATGATGTTAAATATTCTCCGAGTCTTTATTTGCCACTGTATAGAATGGTGCGGCGTCCGTTATATCTATCGGTATCATACTGGGTTTTGGGGTCAACCAGGTTTAGTTTGTTACAGATATTAGCCAGGGGAACGCAGGCGATTTTTCCGTTTTTAAAGCAGACCATATTGCCGTAGTGCTCATTAACGATAAGGTCGACGGCGGCAATACCGAAGTAGCGTCCCATCCGCCGGTCATAAGCGCAGGGGGCACCGCCGCGCTGCAGATGGCTAAGCTCCACGCTGCGGGTTTCAACGCCGGTGGACTCCTCAATTTCTCTAGCGACAACTTCGCCGATGCCGCCGAGGGCTTTACGGCCGAAGCTATCCATGCCTTCCCTTTTAACGATTTGCCGTCCGCCAATAGGTTTGGCGCCTTCGGCGACAATGATAATTTCATACCGGTTGCCGGCTTTTTTCCCTTCCCGTATTAACTTATTAACGCGGTCAAAGGAGAAGTCCCATTCCGGTATCAAGATGATGTAGGCGCCGCACGCTTCTCCTCCCTCCAGAGCCAGCCAGCCGGCGTTCCGGCCCATGGTCTCGACGATAAAAATTCTCTGGTGCGAGCCCGCAGTTGTCCGCAAACGGTCTACTTCTTCTACGATGACATTGAGGGCAGTCTCGAAGCCAAGTGTGTAATCGGTTTCGGGCAAATCTTTATCTATCGTTTTGGGAATGCCGACAATGGGAATTCCTTGTGTTGAAAAACGTTCAGCGGTTGCTAGCGTGCCATCCCCGCCAATGACGATAATGGCTTCCAGACCTATTTTTTTGATGTTTGAGATGACTTTTTTCGAGACGTCGTTCTTGGGGTCGAAGGGGCTAAAGCGAGAAGTGCCGAGCATGGTGCCGCCATAACGGTCCCACGTCCTGACAATATCTGAATCCAGCAGGGTTATGCTGGGGTCGGTCTGCCATCGGGACGGATTAACATTAAAGAGTCCCTCCCAGCCGTCGCGGATACCGAGGACTTCATAATGTGTGCTCCGCTCTTTTACCAGGCGTTCGTCAGTGGCGGTTTTAACCACCCATTTAAGGGCGGGATTCAAACCTGCGCAGTCACCGCCGCCAGTAAGCACACCAATACGACTCTTTTTCATAGTCATCTAAAAGAAATTATAAGGGCAGTAATGGCTGCTGTCAAAAAACTGGACTTTTAAAAAAAAGGAGAGTAGAATTTAAAAGCTTTAGAGGGTTTAAATCTATGAGCTATTTCCGCCAAACAAAAAAGAAAGTTACCGTGGCGTGTTATTAAAGCACTGGACTCGGCAAGAGCCAGTGTTTTTGATTTTAAGGAGGTAACGTTAATGCAGTCAAGTATGATAGGTAAAATTGAAAAAGCGCAACGTTATGCCCAAGAAACAGACAGAGTTACCTTCCAAGAGCTTTCTGTGAAATTTCGCGGCGGCAGCGGCGACTATGATGTTAACTTTAAAGGCGGCAAGTGGCACTGCACCTGCGAATTCTACTCAAAGTGGGGACTATGCGCCCACACGATGGCCATGGAAAAAATCCTGGAGAAAATGCTGCCGCCAGAAGTGCGCTCGGCGCAGCTGGATGCCGCCGGTTTAAAAGAATAAGTATTCAGTAATATATCTGTAAAGGGTTATCAAACTCGATTTATGATAGCCTGGAGAGAATGATGAATTTTACAGAAAAACTGGCAAAAATATCGCTAAAGAACCGCAGCCTCTTATGCGTTGGACTAGACCCCGACCCCGCCCTGATGCCGGAGAAAATCGGGGTCTTTGAATTTAACAAAGCCATCATTGACGCCACAGCCGATTTTGTCTGCGCTTATAAACCTAACATCGCTTTTTATGAGGCAATGGGACATGAAGCTGTAGAAGCATTACATGAAACAATTAGTTATGTCCCCAAAGAAATTCCAACAATTATAGATGCCAAGCGCGGTGATATTGGCAACACGGCTAAAGCCTATGCCCGCAGTCTTTTCGACCGCTTTAATGCGGACGCCATCACCGCCAGCCCTTACTTAGGCTACGATTCACTGGAGCCGTTTATCGAGCGGCGCGACCGCGGTGTCTTTATCCTCTGCCGCACATCCAACCCGGGGGCTGCCGATTTCCAGTCACTGCCCGTCGGTGAAGACAAAAAGTTGCTTTATGAAGTCGTGGCGGAAAAAGTGAATGAATGGAATAAGCACGGCAACCTGGGGCTGGTAGTGGGGGCAACCTATCCCGAGGAGCTAAAGTTAATCAGACAAAGATACCCGGAGATTTTACTGCTAATTCCCGGCGTGGGAGCGCAGGGCGGCGAGCTGGAGCAGGTAGTTAAATATGGAACGGATAAAGGAAGACGGCGGACCGTTATCAATTCATCGCGGCAGATAATATTTGCTTCGCGGGGCAAAGACTTCGCCGATGCGGCGGCTAAAGCCGCCCGCGAACTCCGCGACCGTATTAACGCCTTTTGGAGATAATTAAGTATCCACACGGAAAAGCAAAATGGTTATAGAAATAAACCTCGGCGACGTTGTCAGACTAAAAAAAGTGCATCCCTGCGGCGGCTATGAATGGCAGGTGGTGCGGCTGGGGGCGGATATCGGGCTAAAGTGCCTTAAGTGCGAACACCGTATCCTGCTGGCGAGGGGCGTTTTTGAGCATAAAATGAAGAATTTTATAAGGAAGAATGAGGGTTAACTGACCTGAATCTTATCAGAAATTTTATATTATTGTTAATTTTTGACTATTATGTTTGACATATTTTTTTATTCATGCTAAACTCTGCCAAAACTAAGCTATATTATTAGCGGAGGATCTAAAAAATATAAAGATAGTAACTAATGGCTCTCATGTTAAAATTTAATTACCGAGCCGGTTTTTTTTATGTAGTGTAACGGCAAAGAAAATCTAGAGTTAGACAAAATTATTGAAGTGAGCGGTTAAAGCAGTTTTTAGCGTAAGTTGATTGATGTA
>CAIWTG010000244.1 GCA_903915565.1 uncultured Chloroflexota bacterium | reverse complement strand
ATCCCGCGTGCGAAGCCAAGCGGGGAACAATCCCGCGTAGCGGAGGGTATAATACCCCGCAGCTTGCTGCGATAAAGTTTCCAAAGCTTGCTTTGGGGTTCATACCCGTGATTTTCCTGCTTGCTGCCTCAATATATTTAAGAAACAGCATTAATGGCTTCATTATATTCCGGAAACAGCTTCAAAACAAACCGTTCTTTAAATTTGATATACTCATACAAAATTTGATTGTAATATTCTTTCCCGTGTTTTTCATTTCTTTTAACGGTAACATTAACTTTTTGAGCATTGAGAATAAACGCTCGTAGTGGAACTTCTGGTCTTCACAGCCGAATAATTTTTCAAAAAAAGTCATCATTTTTAATCACCGCCTCATACAGCTCAGCCACGAACGGGCAACACAGTGGCAGGTTTGAACAGCCTGTCCTATATTTGGATGACTTTATGCATCAACACTTCTGCCAGAGGGCTTCCCATAGTCACGATAATGTTCCCGCCAGGCTTGAGGCAGCGATATGCCCCGGTAAGCTTGATGTCCCGTTTCGAGGTGGGGTCGTGGTTGAGATTGGCAATGAAAGTCACACTGTTGAATAACGTATCATCGAAGGGAAAGCGGGTGATATCATCCACCAGATTTTCCTTTTCCAAACCTATGTAGGGGGAAAATCAATGCCATAATCGACTGGTCGAAAATGGCAGTGCTCCTCTAGTCTTCATATCCACCGGGGTTCTTTGATTGCCAGTTCCATGAGTCCCTGCACATTTCCTTAATACCAAGCTGTGCTTTCCAGTTTAATTCGCGCTCGGCGCGTGACGAATCGGCATAACACTCCGCAACGTCACCCGCTCTGCGGCCCACGATGCGATAGGGCACATGCTGCCCGCTAGCCAGTTCGAATGCGCGCACAACATCCAGTACACTTTTCCCCTGCCCCGTTCCCAAGTTGAAGGTATGTACTCCCTTGTGCTGCCGCAACCAATCCAGCGCAGCAATATGCCCACAGGCAAGATCAACGACATGAATGAAATCACGAACGCCCGTTCCATCCCGGGTAGGGTAATCGCCGCCAAAAATCTGCAGCTCCTTTCGCCGCCCTACCGCAACCTGGCTGATAAAGGGCATTAAATTATTGGGAATGCCTGACGGATCTTCGCCAATCAATCCACTTTCGTGAGCACCCACGGGATTGAAATAACGAAGCACGGCGATGTGCCATGAATCATCGGCAATGAACAAATCACGCAAAATATCCTCAACCATCACTTTGGAATGGCCATATGGATTCGTCGCCGACAGGGGGAAATCTTCATGAATAGGAACGCTGGGCGGGCTACCATAAACCGTGGCGGAGGAACTAAATACCAGGGAGCGCACCCCGACCTTTTGCATGGCACTAAATAGCGCCAGACTTCCAGTTACATTGTTGGTGTAATACTGCAATGGTTGTGCTACAGATTCGCCCACTGCCTTTAGTCCTGCGAAATGAATCACAGAATCAATGTTGTGTGCCGAGAGAATTTCCGCCACATGATCGCTATCGCAAACATCGCCCCTATAAAAAATCGGGCGGTGTCCACAAATACGTTCGATGCGATCAAAAACAACGGGTTTGCTATTTGAAAAATTGTCGATGACCGCCACATCATGCCCGGCCATCGACAATTCCAGGCAAGTATGAGAGCCGATATACCCTGCCCCGCCGGTAACCAGCACCCTCATACTTTTTCCGAACCATTATTGTTCCAAAACACCAACGACATACTCACCTTAACCAATACAAAGTTTGGTAAATCCTGCTATTGGGGGCAACCGGATAAAGTGGATCGAAAGCGAAAGGTTGCACTCAATTACGGGTAAAGAGTGTTAATCACGCACTTGATGACGTCCACAACGCCTCCTCCTGAGCAATCCCCTCCAGTATAAGTAAACTGGGGTGAACTGACCTCCAGGTAAAGGTCCGTACAGCCTGCATCCCAGCACCGCAGATGGCTGTTCACGCCGTTAACGTAGTTGCCGTTCCAGGTGCTGATATATTTCCTTCCCCATTGCTTTACCCAGGGACCGCCGCTCATCCCCGGCGTCTGGGTGGTGCCGATGAACTTGGAGGGAGGATATGAGCCACCCCAATTAATCGTATATCCCGCCTCTTCCGCAGCGGTCGTGTAAATCTTGCCGCCGTTGAAATCGGTATACACGTTATGGGCAGTATTTGCGCGATCCGCCTGGGGGTAACCGAACATCATGATAGCCTGCCCGATACCCCAGTTCCAGGCGTACCCAAGCCACCCCAACGCAGTGCCGGGATAGTTATTGATTATTGTCCCGCTGTTGCCATAGATAGCCATACCAATGTCGGCATCGGCCTCAGCGTTGTAATGCCAGGCGCTTGAAGTAGCCACCGCATTCGTCGTCCAGCATCCCGTGACCGGGTTAACTCCCCCTTGGGAGCTATCATATGACGGGCAAAACATAACGCTGGATGACCAGTTGCCGCTGCCATCGCTGATGCAATGCCCTGCCGTTACCACGTGCTTGTACCCAATGAGTGAGGCAGAGCATACATAGCCCCCTCCGTTCTGGGTGAAAAAAAGCTTCCCAATGGTGGATGGTGGAAAAACGCGATACCCCCCTTGATATTCGAAGGTCGAATTTGCGGAAGGGTAGCCGGCACTGGCGGGCGCCACGCTGCCCGACCCGGCCCGCGAACGGGAAAGAACGGGATCCGCCGACCGATCGAAGGTCTGAGGATAAGTAACCTTGCTAGAGTTTTTATCCTGAGGATTGTAGCCTGGTTGCGCTCCGGGAGGGCCGGGAGGCAAGGCAGCCGCGGCGTCCTTTAACGCGCCCGGTCTCACATAAATCTTCGGCATCGGATAGGGCTGCGCGGCGGCCATTCTTTCCGGAGTCCAATAATTAGCGATCGCGGCGGCCTGAGCTGCTGCTTCAGAAGCATTCCTGGGCGCAAGGGGACTGACGATTGTTCCCGCAGTTGCCGCAGTTGCCTGGTCAAACGTCACCCCAGGAATGACTATCGCCACCACAAACAGAAAAATCATTACTGCTGTAATACTACCTGCTCTTCCTTCTGTTCTCATAATAAAACCTCCATGGTGTCTGTAAATTTTAAATATTTATTCGTTCCCGTTCCCGTTCCCGGTGCCGGTGCCGGTGACGGTGCCGGTGACGAACCCCCTTCCTTCTGATACCTATGCAAACCACCTTTAATATTAGATAATCAAGCATGATTGATTTTGCTTGTCAATGGATATTTTGACAACAGGGATCAGTCCGCCCTCATCACGGGTATGAATCCCCAAAGCAAGCTTTGGAAACATTTCGCAGCAAGCTGCTGGGTATTCACCCTCCGCTTCGCGGGATTGTTCCCCACAATGCGTGGGATAATTTGACTTACAAGTTTCGGTTCACTACGTTCCGAAACTTGAGTCTCATTACAACTTACCAATTCCGACTTGTGACCTTTAGGTTATGCGCTGCGCTTTCGGAATTGGAGTTTCACAATAAAAGACTAAAAAGGTGCGTTGTGATTCTTTTTACGCAGGAGATTCCGCGCCAGTATCACCAAGAATGGATTGGGTAGTATAAATCTCTTCTTGGGTGAGATCCCGGCGCCATCTTCCAATACTGCGGTCATGAACATTTTGCGACATCTTAACTTTGGGATCTTCAATGCCTTCACCCCGTTCGGGTAAACTGAAGCGTTCCAATACTTCAGGCTCAAAGGTTTCACCGAGCCACGAAAATAAGTATTCAAGTGTAGCGTGGGGGGTACGCACAATATCTTCATAGCGTAAAGTCAGACTTGATTCCGGATGCCTTGCGGCGTAGGCTGCCCCCGCATCCCGGAAGGTCTTCAGCAAGCGGGCCTTATCGGCAAAGGCTGCGGGAACGGTTTTATAAAAGCCAATTTCCTTAAGAGACGCTAAAACGTCGAGGGGATTGCGCACTATCTGCAGGAAAACAAAACCTCCCGGAAGCAGTTGCGCCCACTGTTTCAAGTAAAGAAGATTTTCCGGATTTTTGTCCGCCCAACGAACTTTACCGGCTTTACGGGCGGCGAGTTCATGACTTTCCACAAAAGCCCGGCCAAAGATGGAAAGTATTTCTTCTTCCGTAAGCCCAAGGGTGGGAAGTGTACTGAACAGGCGGACGTGGCAAAGTTCGTCGTAAAGGTAATCGCCATAGAAGTCCTTGAAAAATTTAACTTCCGGACCGCAATGAATTCGGCTGTGGGAATCCAGCAGTCTTCTTACCAAACTGGTTCCGGAGCGACAAACTCCGCCGATAATTATGGGTAAATATTTATTTGTTATCGTGCTATTAATCATCTGCCTTCCAAGAATCACGGGTATGAACCCCAAAGCAAGCTTTGGAAACTTTATCGCGAGCTCGCTGCGGGGTATTATACCCTCCGCTTTCGCAGGATAGTTCAACCAGACAACTTCAGTGCGCTACGCTTCTGAAATTGTGGTTTCACTACCTCCGCTACGCGGGATAATTCGGCTAACAAACTTCAATACGCTATGCTTTTGAAGTTTGAGCCTCATTACAACTTACCAATTCCGTAGTGCTGCGCACACGGAATTGGAGTTTCACAATAAACGACACT
>CAIWTG010000243.1 GCA_903915565.1 uncultured Chloroflexota bacterium | reverse complement strand
TAGCATCGATTTTTGCGTTGATTAGGTGTATATGGGTACTAGAGAAGATGATTTCTATCGTAACCATGCGAGAAAAATAGGGGGAGGCTGAAGTACCTAGATTATATAAGATGAACGATAGAGATAAATAGGCTTCTTCTTGCCCTCTAGGGTGCTTCCCCGTATAATTAAAGCGTTATGTTTGAAATCCTCGCAGAAAAGCTTAACGCCGTCTTTCGCCTGTTGGGCAACCGCGGCAAGCTCTCGGAAAAAGATATTGATGAAGCCATGCGGCAGGTGCGCCTCGCTTTATTGGAGGCGGACGTTAACTTCAAGGTGGTTAAGGACTTTACCGGGCGCGTTAAGGAGCGTTCCATCGGCAAAGAGGTAATGGAGAGCCTCACGCCCGGACAGCAAATCGTCAAAATCGTTAACGAGGAATTAGTTAAGACCCTCGGCGACGGCACATCATCCAAGCTGGTAGTCGTTTCCCAACCCCCCACTATTATAATGATGGTCGGACTGCAGGGCTCCGGCAAGACCACCACCGCCGCCAAGCTCGCCCTCCTCCTAAAGCACCAGGGGCATAAGCCGATGCTGGTCGCTGCTGACAACCGGCGTCCGGCCGCCATCGAACAGCTGGTCGCGCTGGGCAAACAGCTTGACGTGCCGGTATTCGCCGAAGACCCCAAAACATCCTCTAAAGACATCTGCAGTCACGCCCTCTCCAACGCCAAGAAAATCGCCGCCACACACATCATCGTGGACACAGCGGGACGGCTGCACATCGACCAGGAGCTAATGAAGGAATTGGAAGATGTGAAGAAAGTCTTAAAGCCGCACGAGGTACTGCTGGTGGTGGACGCCATGACCGGGCAGGATGCGGTGCGCGTGGCGGAGGAGTTCCACGCCAAGGTGGACGTGACGGGGCTCATCATGACCAAGATGGACGGGGACGCGCGGGGCGGGGCGGCATTATCTATACGGTGGGTCAGCGGGGTCTCGATAAAGTTCATCGGGGTGGGGGAAAAGGTGGATGCGCTCGAGCCGTTTTATCCCGACAGACTGGCATCGCGCATATTGGGGATGGGGGACGTGTTAACGTTCATCGAGAAGGCGGAAAAGAACCTCGACGAGAAGAAAGCGCTGGAGCTCCAACAGAAAATAAAGAAAAATGCCTTTACGCTGGAAGACCTGCTCGACCAGCTGAAACAAATAAAGAAAATGGGGTCAATCGGGCAGCTGGCCGAGATGATACCGGGCATGTCGCGGGCGGCAGCCCAGGTAGCGCCGGAAGACCAGGAAGCCCAGCTAAAGAAAACGGAAGCGATTATTCAATCAATGACGCCAGAGGAAAGAGCCAACCCGTCAATTATCGGGGGGAGCCGGCGCAAACGCATAGCGCAGGGCAGCGGAACGCACACTCACGATATCAACCAGTTGCTAAACCAATTCACGCAGATGCAAAAGATAATGAAGATGGGGGCGGCCGGCAAGCTGCCGAAGAACATGCAGGGGATGTTCGGGAAGTAGTCAGTAGTTAGTATTTAGTAGTTGGGTGAGAATCCCCTGCTCCAAAGTTATCTGTCAGCTTTTCATATGCCAAACTCGTCAGGATAATTTGCTAAGTTTCGCCATGCCGGATGACCTGATGTCCCCTATCGTTGGTTCCCCTACGAGGAATAAGTTGGATACCCCACCCAGCCTGGCATCCAGCTTGCCATTGACATTAACCGTGCAGGTACTGGCGCCGTTAAGTCTGACAGCGGCGTTTTTAACGACGAATTCCTTCATCAGAAGAGTGCAGGCGCCGTTGACGTCAACAATCAGGCTTTCTGCCGCGCCTTTGGCGTC
>CAIWTG010000242.1 GCA_903915565.1 uncultured Chloroflexota bacterium | reverse complement strand
TCGACGCTCGTCCAGTTTTGCTCCGGCGTTACTAAACCCTTGTCCCGCCGCGTCCAGAGTCCGTCCGGTCCCCTGAAATCCCGCAGTCCGGAATCAGTGCTGATGCCCGCCCCGGTGAAAACCACTGTGTAGCGGTAATCTGCCAGCATCCGGGCGAGTTTTTCAATTCTCTCTGGTAAATCAGACATAAATTATCCTATCAAATAATATCGTCACGGGCTTTATCCGTCAATAAAGAAGCCCGGCTTTTATACCGGGCTTCAGTTGAGCGTTATAATTTGGTTCTGACTACTTTATGTGACGGGCTTCTTTTTTATCGAGTTTTTGCACCTTTTTAACCGGGACGAGCTCGGCGATTTTCTTGTCTTTGTCCTGATAAACCACCGCCAGGTCTTTCATATAAGCGCACTGTAAGCACTGTTCGTACCAGCCGTTATAGTCCCTATCCAGATACAAATTACCCCCGCATTTGGGGCAGCGTCCGCTAGTCTTTACCTTACCCATATTACGCCTTCTTTCTTCTAAACCAGTCTGTTTTTCGACCTATTAGCAGTCCATCTCGTCAACTGCTAATAATATTTTATTACGATATATCGCTATTGTCAATAGGTTATTATGCTTAATTTTGATAGCAGTTAGTCTTAATTCCAGCCCAAGCTGGAACCAAGGGAGGGGGAACATCATTTTAGAGGGAAACTACCACACTTTGGGTATCAGCGCCTTGCGTTCCGGGGGATAGTCGGTAAAGGTGTTGCGGTACCAGGCATGGTTTGCCCTGGCGCGGGGCAGCAGGTTCGCCACCGTCCAGAAAGCGAAAGCCAGCCCCGCCACCGACCATGTGGCGACAGCCCAGCCCACCCAGATGGTAATTTCGCCCAGGTAATTGGGACAGCTTACCCAGCGGTAAAGGCGATGGTTGGATATTTTATAGCCGGATTCTCCCGGTTTTCTTAAGTCGCGCAAAGCCAGGTCGGCCTGGCGGTTGATAACATAGCCGGCGATAAAAAGCACCACCCCCACAATAAACCGTGGGTCGGTTAGCCAGGTATTGGGATAGCCTCCGGAAAAGTGGGTAATATACCGCCCGTTAAGATAGCCGTTCATCAGGTTGAACAGGAAACCGAAGCTGATGATGGATAGTGGCATACGGTGGACTGTGTCGCGTAGACTGAAGGGATAGATAAAAGCCCGGTGAATATAGTGCATCTCCCAGAGTACCAGAAAAACGAGGGCGGCGGGGTTTGCCCTGTTTTCACCCAACAAGAAAGTGACGGCAAAAACAATCGGTGATGCCGCCTCCATTAATACCCAGCCCAGCTTATTCCCTACCGCAATACCCCACCCCTTGCGTGTATGGCGACCGTAAGGAGCGACCACAAAAAACAACATGACAAAAACTGCCACCGCCACCGCAAACCAGGCGATAAGGAGTCCGTTATAAATCGTTATTTCACTCAAGGCTATTCTCCGGGTTCTATTTTTTTTGTTTTAAATTCCCGTTTTCTTCAAACCATTTTAAAGTGTCCGCCAGCGTCTCGCGGAAAGGCCGGGGCTGGTAGCCTAATTCGCGCGTCGCTTTTTCATGGCTGATATTTTTGTTGCTCTTTAAAGCGCGTAAAGATACGCTGGTATAAAGCGGGCGCTTATGACTGATTTTACTATAACTCTCAATAAATGGCGCCCCGATGTGCGCCAGCCAGAGGGGACAGACGAATTTTCCGCCCGTATTAACACCGATGATTTCGCCAATCGTGGCGGCAACTTCCGGCATGGAAACCCAGTGACCGGATATCAGATAGCGCGAACCCGCCGGCGCTTTGGCCGCCGCCAGCATCGCCCCATGAGCCACATCTCGGGCGTCCACCCAGTCGAATCCGCCGGTAACGTAAGCCGGCAACGTGCGGCAGGCGATACCTATCAACGCCTCGCCGAAGAACGACGGCATGTAGTCATAAGGCCCAAAGGCTGCCGTCGGATAGATGATTACCACATTCATCCCATCGGCGATTGCCTGACGGACCAGGCGCTCGCCGGCAGCTTTAGAGCGGTCATAGGGTGGCAGGCGACTTCCGCTAGCTAGTTCACGCTCCTCGTTAACAGGGATGTCCAGCGGCTCCTGCGTTAGCGCGTGTATCGAGCTGAAATGAACCAAACGACGGACTCCCGTTTTGCGGCAGGCTTCAATGACGTTTTTCGTGCCGCCGACGTTTATTGCCTCCAGGCGCGGCCAGTCTGCCATAGAAAGAGAAATCGTCGCTGCCAGATGATAGACAACGTCTACTCCCTTAAATGCCTTGCATAAGGAATCGAGGTCGCGTACATCGCCGTGGACTTTTTCCACATCCAACTCGTCAATTGCCCGGTGACTTTTATGCATCAGGCAGCGTGTTGGAGTTCCTTTATCGATTAAAGCGCGAACCAGGTTAGCACCGATATGTCCAGTGGCGCCGGTAACAACAACAGTCATTGAGCCACATTATAACATAGAAATGCCAGGTATCGTTAAAACATACAAAAATTGTCAAACTCAGTAAAAAAATGTTACGATAATATATTATCCGATATATCGCTTTTTCCCGGTTGCTTATACTGAAACTCTATGATACAAAAGCATAACCCGAATTATAAGTGGTACATCCTTTTCCTCACCATGATGACTTATGCCGTCATCGCCGGTCTCGAAAGGCTATGCATGCCGGTGCTCTTTAAACAGATTGGTGACGACCTCGGCTTGGGTGTCGTAGCTATCGGGGCGGTATGGGGTATGGACCCTCTCGCCGGAGTTTTTGTGGGTTTACCCAGCGGCTTGCTGGCCGACCGGTTTGGTGTAAAGCGCTCATTGACCGTGCTGTGTATTTTAGCTGGTGTTTTCTGCGCTGTGCGTGGATTCTCGACTAACTTTATCACGCTGGCAATGACGATGTTCCTCTTCGGTATGATGGCTGCCGCTACTCCTAACGTTGTCCCCAAGGTTACCGCCGAATGGTTTTCCGGTAAACGTCTGGCATTCACCAACGCCTTACTCAACGTTGCCTGGTCATTCGGTTCAATGTTCGCCACTCAATTCAGCGCTACCCTTATTGCGCCTGCTATCGGTGGTTGGCGTAATGTTTTGTTCCTTTACGGTGCGCCGGCTCTGGTGTTGGGATTTCTATGGCTTTTCACTGGCCGCGAGCCGGATAAAACGGAAAACCCGGAACATCTCACCACCGCTGTACCCTTCCGCCAGGCCATTGCCCATGTAATCCGCATTAAAGAAGTTTGGATAATCGGGCTGGTAACGATGATGCTTTGGGGATGCACCATGGGCTATGTGGGCTACCTTCCGCTTTACCTGCGCAACGCTGGATGGGACGCTACCAGCGCTGACAGCACGATTACATTATTGAGCCTTATGATGTGCCTTGGTTCCATTCCAATGGTGCTGCTTTCCGATAAGCTTAAGTCGCGTAAGATAGTCGTTATAATCAGCATCACCTCCGTGGTTGTCTGCCTGGCGCTGCTGCCTTTCGTTAGTAACACCTGGATATGGATATTAATCGCCATCAGCAGCTTTTTACGTTCTGGCGCCAACGCCCTTTTCAATGTGATGATATTTGAAGCTCCAGGCGTCGGTGCGGCTTACGGCGGGACAGCGATTGGCCTGGCTAACAGCGTCTCCATGATTGGAGCTTTTATAGCGCCGCCGCTGGGTAACAGCCTGTCGCAATATGGCGATGCCTGGCCCTTTATCTTCTGGTCATGTCTGGCGGCAGCCAGTGCTGCGCTGGTGTTCCTGATTAAAACGAAAAAAGCCCCGGCTACAAGCTATTAGTTATAATTGTTACCATTATCTCACGGTTTCTGGGACCGTCAAACTCGCCGAAAAATATCCCCTGCCATGTCCCCAGCGCTAACTCGCCGTAGTTAACGGGTAACGTTACCGAGGTTCCAATTAACGCCGACTTAATGTGCGCCGCCGCATTCCCCTCCGTGTGTTTGTACTTCCCCTGCCGCGGCGCTATTTCTTCCAGTTGGTGTAAAATATCACTCACAATGTCGGGGTCGGCATGTTCGTTAATCATCACCCCCGCCGTCGTGTGCGGCACGTAAACTACACAAATGCCGCTTTTAATCCCGCTATCCCTTACCATCTCCCTTACTTTAGAGGTAATCTCTTGGAATTCTGTTTTCGAGTGTGTCTTTATGTCAAGTTTATTTATCATGTTTTACCTCTCTTCCCTATTACATTATATACCCAAATAACTTGACCCTAACAACGAAACACGTTACACTAATACTAGGAGTTTAGTTATGCCTATCTATGAATATGTTTGCCCTAAATGCAATACCAAATTCGAGCAGATGCGCCCTTTAAGCCAGAGCGGACAGGACGCCGAATGCCCTAAATGCCATAAGCCTTCACCCCGCAAGATATCCTCCTTTGCCGCCTTCACCACCAGCGTTAGCGGCGTTCCCACCAGGGTTTCCGGAACCGGCGGCAGTTCATGTTCCGGCTGCAGCTCCGGCAACTGCTCTTCCTGCGCCTCGTAACCCTTTGACACCCCTGCCTGAAAGCTGTTAATCTTTAGTGTAATTATTTGCAAGGCAGGTGGTCGTTATTAATTCCGCAGCTTCAGAAAAATCAATGCGTTTCCGTTGGGCTTATATCGCCCTGCCGGCGGCGCTCTCCCTCCTGACGGTTATCCTTGCCGCCTGCTTCTATCCTTTTTTATCGTCGGATGTAGCCTATCACTTTATCGGCGATGCGCCGGACAAATTTCTCTCCCGCGGCGGCTTTATCGCCTGGATGATAATCCCTCAATTGATTTTTGCTCTTATCGCGATAGCTTTCGTCCGTTTGGTGATGTCGCTCTCGCGTTCTTTCCCGGCCGGCACTTCCCCGTTGCAGGACATCCTGCCGATTATGGGCAATATGTGGGCGCTGCCCCAGCTGGTCATTATCTTTGCAATGGTCAGTTTTTTCCTCTACAATGCGTATCAAATAACACCGATTTCCTTGTGGATACTTATTGTTGTCGTTTTGGTTATCGGCGCGGGTATACTCGCGTTGCTTTTTGTGCGGGCGATTGGTCGGGCGCGCCGACGGCAAAAACAACCGGTTAAAAACAGCCAGGAGTGACTAAATGCCAGAAAATAGTAAGTTGACCATGGATAAGCTCGTTTCGCTCTGCCAGCGGCGGGGTTTTATCTTCCCCAGCAGCGATATTTACGGGGGGCTTTCCGGCTGCTGGGATTATGGACCTTTAGGTATCGAGCTCAAGCGTAATGTCATGGAAGCCTGGTGGCGCACTATCGTCCAGCAGCGCGACGACGTGGTTGGCATAGACACGAGTATCCTGATGAATCCCAAAGTCTGGGAAGCCAGCGGCCACATTGTCAATTTCCGGGACCCTTTAGTGGAGTGTAAAAACTGCCACTTGAGGTGGAAAGCCGACGACCTTAAAGAAAATAAATGCCCATCCTGCGGCGGTGAACTCACCGAAGAGCGGATGTTCAATACCATGTTCAAGACCCATGCCGGACCGATTGAAGAAGATGCCGCCGTTGTTTACCTGCGGCCGGAGACGGCGCAGGGGATGTTTGTCAACTTCCAGAATGTCGTCAACACCACCCGCAAACGCCTGCCCTTCGGTATCGCCCAGCAGGGCCCGGCTTTCCGTAATGAAATCACCACCGGCAACTTTATTTTCCGCAGCCGCGAGTTTGAGCTCATGGAGTTCGAGTATTTTGTTAAACCGGGGACTCAAGACCAGTGGTTTGAATATTGGGTTAATGAGCGCTTTAATTGGTACTTAAAATTGGGAGTTAAAAAAGACCACCTGAAACTGCACCGCAAGAAGAAAGAGGACTTGGCCCATTATGCCATCGCTGGCGCCGACATAGAATATGATTTCCCCTGGGGCTGGGGCGAGCTGGAAGGTATTGCCAGCCGCGGAGCTTATGACCTGACCCAGCACGCTAACGCCAGCGGCAAATCCATGGAATATTTTGACGACGAGACCAAGGAGCATTACGTTCCTTACGTCGTCGAGCCTTCTCTGGGAGCCGGTCGGGCAATACTCACCTTCCTCTGCGATGCCTTTGACGAAGAACCGGACAAAGATGAGACACGCGTTGTCTTCCACTTCCACCCGGATATTGCCCCTATTAAGGTGGCAGTATTGCCGTTGAGCAAGAAGGAAAACCTGGCTAAATACGCTAGGGACGTTTTCGACGCGCTGCGACCCTGCTTCACCACCCAATATGACGATACGCAGAGCATCGGGCGGCGCTACCGTCGCCAGGACGAGTTGGGTACGCCTTACTGCGTTACCGTAGACTTTGAATCGCTGGAAGACAACATGGCGACGATTAGAGAGCGCGACAGCATGAACCAGATACGCGTGCCCGTCGCCGCTTTAAAGAACACCCTGCTCGCCAAGCTCGCCGGCGAAGATATCATGGTACTGCCAGAGGGCGGTAAAGTAGTAGAGAAAAAACAGGGCTAGATGATAGACTTCTCGCTGTTAAAGTTTATTCCCGCCGCCGACGCACATCATGAATTTCTCTTCCAACTGAAAAAAGCCGCCATGGGACCCTACGTTAAGAAAATTTGGGGCTGGGACGAACAGCATCAGCGTGAAAGGTTTGACGAAGACTGGCGCGCAGAACCGCCCTGGTCAATTATCACCTACGACCAACAGCCAATCGGCTCAATACTCGTCTGGGAGATAGATAATCATGTCCACTTCAGACACTTTTACCTCCTCCCGGAATACCAGAACAAAGGCATCGGCGGTCATGTTATAAGCAATGAACTGAAAAAAGCCGATAAAGCCGTGAAAGCCACCAGGCTGGGCGTCCTCAAGATAAACCCCGCTTTAGAGCTTTATAAACGCCTAGGCTTCCAAGTCACCGGCGCTAATGAGTTCCAGTACTTGATGGAACGTAAACCCGGCGGCAAGAAAACAGAATACAAAGCTGTCATCTTTGACCTTTTTGGGACACTGGTTGAAAATTTCCCGGCGTCAAAAAGCTTTGAAAACCTCTCAAAAATGGCTGAAATACTGGGAGTTTCTCCCGACGACTTTGCCGTGGAATGGCGCAAAGACTTCGCTGTCCGGATGACCGGGATTATAAAAAATCGTCAAGCTGGCATTGGCAACATCTGCCAGCGGCTCGGCGTAAAGCCGTCTGACTCCAAAATAGACAAAGCCGCCAGCGTCCGATTCATTTTAAGCCAGCAAGAAGTAATGACCTATAAACCTGATGCCATCGAGGTGCTTTCATATCTTAAAACCAACGGCTATAAAACCGCCCTGTTAAGCAACTGCTCGATGGAAACGGCCCTAATTTGGCCAAACACAAAGCTGGCGCCTTTAGTGGATGTGCCGGTAATGTCCAGCCAGGAGGGCATGATGAAACCCGCCCCCCGTTTGTTCCAAATCGCCTTAAACAAACTGGCAGTAAAACCCGGAGAATGTCTTTATATCGCGGATGGTATGGGACAGGAATTGTCTACGGCTTCAAAACTCGGGATGACAGCCGTCTTAATAGATGTGCCGCACGATAGCGAATACGAACACGACCGTGAAACATGGCAGGGCATCACCATAACCTCATTAAAAGAAGTTCTTAAGCTTCTATGATAAATCCATCGAGAAAATACCAAGCCGTCATCTTCGATTTGTTCGGGACGCTGGTGGATGGTTATTCCCGCGAGGGCTACTACAGCGCCCTTTCGGAGATGGTTTCTATCCTCAAAGCCCCTAAAGACGAGTTTATCAAGCTCTGGATGGATACCGCCAAACGCCGCGTTATCGGGGGTTTCCCCAGCCTGATAGCCAACCTGGAATATATTTGCGGCGAGCTTAAAGTGCCTGTCACTAAAAGACAGCTGGATTTAGCCCGGTGGATAAGGTACGACTTTGTGGCGTTGGCTTTGGCGCCGCGGCCGTACGCCATAGAAACCCTTTCCCGCTTAAAGACGGACGGGTTAAAGATTGGACTGGTCAGCAACTGCTCTGTGGAGCCGCCGGTAATCTGGCCGCGCACGCTGTTTGCCCCGTTCTTTGACGTCACTGTTTTTTCCAGCGTGGCGGGACTGCAAAAGCCCGACCCCAAGATTTACCTCCTGGCAATAGAAGAGCTGGGCGTTACGCCGCAAGACTGCCTGTACATCGGCGACGGTGACGATAACGAACTCACCGGCGCGGCGGTAGTGGGTATGCACCCCGTCCTTATCTGCGCGGCGCCAGAGGAAAGCGCCGAGGCTGTCAGGTCAGTTCCAAAAATTGACGATTATGAATGCCCCCGGATTACCTCATTGCAAGAAGTCCTGAATCTGTTAAAATAGGACTAACATGAAAATCATCCACTTTGCCGATTTGCACCTGGGCGTGGAAAATTACGGACGCATTGACCCCGCCACCGGCTTATCCACCCGCCTTAATGACTTCCTCGCGGTCTTTGACGAGCTGGTTGACTACGCTCTAAAAAACAAGGTTGACCTCGTCCTCTTCTGCGGCGACGCCTACAAGTCCCGTGAGCCTACCCAGACCCAGCAGCGCGAATTTGCCCGGCGCATTAACCGCCTCGCCACCGCCGGCATACCCGTCATCCTCCTCACCGGCAACCACGACCTACCTAACGCCATCGGACGCGCTACCGCCACCGAGATTTTCGATACCCTGGCGGTAAAAAACGTCTACGTTGCCAATAAACCGGAAACCTACAAAATCTCTACCGCCGACGGCATGGTACAGGTCGTTGCCATCCCGTGGCTAAGGCGCAGCACTCTGCTGGCAGGCGAGGATACCAAAAACCTTAGCCTGGAACAACTCAATCAACGCCTGCAGGATGCTATTGCCGCCGCCATTAGTAACAAAGCAAATGAACTCGACCCCGCCCTGCCTGCCGTCCTGACCGCGCATGTTTCCGTCGGTTCGGCTAAAGCTGGTTCGGAAAGTATGATGTCCATCGGGCAGGAGCCGATTCTCCTGTTAAGCTCTGTCGCCCTGCCCGCCTTCGACTATGTTGCCCTGGGGCACATTCACAAGCAGCAGGTGCTTAATGAAAACCCACCGGTGGTTTATGCCGGCAGCCTGGAGCGCGTTGATTTTGGGGAAGAGGATGATGCCAAAGGATTTTACGTGGTGGACATTACAGCCGGTAAGAACAGTAAAAGAAAGATATCATACAAATTCCACCCCGTTCATGCCCGCCGCTTCCTGACCGTTAAAGTGGACCTGAAAGGAGAAGAACCCGACCCCACGGCAACCGTCCTCGACGCTATCAAGAGCCAGCAGGAAAGTGTTAAGGACGCCATCGTCCGCCTCAACATCAGCCTCCCCTCTTCGCTGGAAGGGCAGCTAAGAAATAACGACATCAAAGATGCTTTGAAAGATACCCAGAACTTCACCATCGCCCGTGATGTCCAGCGCGAATCGCGCACCCGCCCGGGCGCCCGCCCCGCCGAAGAAATTACGCCCTTTGAAGCCCTGAAAGAATATCTGGACACGCAGTCAATTTCCGAAGAACGCAAAAAGACACTGCTGGAATACGGTGAAAAGCTGATTAAAGACCGCGAGTTCTAGTTCTTGGCATCCCAAATGAAGAAGGACGTACCTACCGCCACCGCCGTTACCGCTATCGCCGAGAATAAAAATACCTGTTCATAAGAATAAACATTCGGCACCAGCCAGCCATAGACTGGCGCAAAAATAGCTCCGGTATACTGCATCGTAAAATAGTAAATACCATATATCGTGGCGCGGTTCTTGGACGGAGTTTGCCCCATGATAAAGACCTCGGTCACCGGCATCCGGATGGCGTTATTGACGCCCATGATGAAGAGC
>CAIWTG010000241.1 GCA_903915565.1 uncultured Chloroflexota bacterium | reverse complement strand
ATCGCCGTCAGCATGATTATCGGCGGCTTAAGAGCGCTGGGGATTATCGGCAGTTAAGGCTTTGATAGCGAACATGGGATTTAACAGTCGTTATACTAAAGCGGCTTTTTCCGTACAAATCAGTACTATTGTGTTTCAGGTAGAGAGAGACAATCCCCATAGATATGTTAGAAAATATTTGAGAGGGTTGTGATGGGAAAATTCAACAACTATCCGCATGTATTCACACCGATAAAAATCGGCAATATGATGGTGAAAAACCGCATCCAGTTTTCCCCGGTGGTGTCAGCCCACGCCCACGCCTTCACCGGCGAAGTCTCCGCCGACTTAATCGAGTTCGTCGGCGCCCAGGCGCGGAGCGGTGTGGGCATTGTGACCATCGGTGCTACCCCGGTGGATGATGACCGGGCTAGAGATTTTTATGGTTCTATGTCCGTGGTGCACGATTACGACACTCAGGGCCTGAAGCTGATCGCCGATGAAGTCCACCGCTACGGCGCCAAGCTTTCCGTGGAGCTTCTACACGCCGGGCGTATCGCCCATACGGGACTTTTGAACGGTAAAGCCGCCTTTGTGCCCTCGGTCATTCCCGAGCTGGATAAAGGGCGCAATGTAGTAGAAATAAACCCTACGGAGATGCAGGGGGTTATTCGCCATTTTGTGGATGCCGTCCGCCGATGTAAAGACGCCGGCTTTGACATGGTTATGATTCACGGCGCCCACGGCAACCTGGTCAGTTCCTTCCTGTCACCGGTTTTCAACCGACGTACCGACCGTTACGGTGGTTCCCCGGAAAACAGAATGCGTTTCCCGCTGGAACTCCTTAAAGCGATTAGGGAATCGGTGGGCGACAAATTGCGCATTGAATACCGCATCAGCGGGTATGAGTATATAGAGGGATGCCCGACGGTGCAGGATGTGGCGGCATTTTTAAAGGAAGCCCAGAGTTATATTGACCTGGCTAACATTTCCGGCGGACTGCTGATAGACCCTAAATACGTCATCTATACTTCACCCAACTACTATATGCCTCACCAGATGAACGTGGCATATGCCGCGGAGATTAAAAAACACCTCAAAATACCGGTGGCGGTGGTGGGCGGCATTACCACCATTGAAGAGGCAGAGGAAATTTTAGCCGCAGGCAAGGTTGATATTGTGGCTATGGCTAAAAGCCTGATTGCCGACCAGGAGTTAGTCACCAAGGCACAGCGCGGCCAAACCGCCCAAATCCGGCCGTGCCTGCGCTGCATGAATTGCATGCAAGGTCCCTTGGTCGGCGCTCCCGTCCGCTGCGCCGTCAACCCTCAAGCGGGGAGAGAGGTCAAGTACCGCTTTATTCCCCAAGCGAGCAAAAAAAAGAAAGTAATGGTCATTGGCGGTGGACCGGCCGGCATGATAGCTGCCCAGACTGCCGTTGCGCGCGGGCATGAGGTTGTGCTGTATGAGCAAAGTAATAGATTAGGCGGCAGACTTTATGAAGCCAGCGCTATGGAGTGCAAGGACGGTTTCCGCCGCTACTTACAATGGGATATTGACACTACTCTTAACTCCGACATAAAGGTCAAGCTTAATCGCAAAGCGACTGCCGCGACAATAAAAGCGGAGAAGCCGGACATCGTCATCATCGCCATCGGCGCGGAACACATTCAGCCTACTATTGAAGGCATTGACCTGCCCCATGTGGTCAGTATCAGCGAAGCGGACTTAAAACGGGTGTCCATCGGCCGCCGGGTTGTCATCTGCGGCGGCGGGTTAAGCGGCACCGAATGCGCGCTGGAACTGGCCAGAGAGGGAAAACAGGTGGTGCTGGTTGATATGCTGCCCCAGGCGGAGTTGTGCAAAGACGCCTTTGAACTCATTCGAGTCTCTTTGATGAACCAGCTGGCAGCATCGGATATCGTCACTCATTATTCCAGTAGAGTCTGTAAAATCACCAGCGATGGGGTGGAAATCATCGACAAGGATAACAAAACACGACTACTGGCAGCCGATACGGTTATCACCGCTTTCGGAATGACGCCGAATACCGCCGTCATTACTGGGCTGGTTGACGTGGTCCCGGAGACTTATGTGGTGGGAGACAGCAATCAGGCGGGCAACATCGCCGGAGCCAATACCGACGCCTTTAATATTGCGGTAGAGATTTAAACATAATACTGGATACCGATATAGACAGGGCACTTTTAACCGAATTCCCAAAACAGTATCAAATGACACATACCTACGGTTAATATCATTGATAACTTTGGTAGCGCATACGGGATTCGTTAGTCGTTATGCAAAAGCGGCTTTTTACGTTCAAATCAGAACTATTGTGTCAATGGCTTAAAGTTT
>CAIWTG010000240.1 GCA_903915565.1 uncultured Chloroflexota bacterium | reverse complement strand
CAAAGTCTGCGAGCAAATCAACCTGCCGGTACAGGCAGGCAGCGACGCCATCCTCAAAGCCATGCGGCGGGGCTACACCGCGGCGCAATACCGCCAACTCGTCGGGAAAATAAAGGAAAAAATCCCGGATATCGCCATCACCACCGACGTTATTGTGGGGTTTCCGGGGGAGAGCGCAGAACAGTTCCGGGAGACGCTGGACTTGCTCTCCGATGTAAAGTTTGCTACAGTTCATGTAGCGGCCTATTCGCCCCGCGAAGGCACCAATGCCGCCCGCGAACTGGAGGACGACGTACCGCTGGAGGAGAAAAAGGCGCGGCTCAACAGCATTGAGCAACTCCAGGAGAAGGTACAGTCTGAGCTGAATTCCCACCTCAAGGGCCAGACGGTGGAAATTCTGGTGGAGGGCAGGAATAAAGGAAAATGGTACGGCCGCACTCGCACCGATAAGCTGGTGTTTTTCACCAGCGACAGCGATTTTCTCGCGCAGCTGGTCAATATTAAAATAGAAAAGACCAGTCCGTGGTCGCTGCAGGGCAAAACAAAGTAAATTAACACCAATATGGAGGAATAATGAAAAATCTTGGGAAAATAGCTCTCGTCGTCGGACTGCTGATTACCGTCCTGGTATTAAGCACCGGCTGCTTCGCCACCGGCACGGCCTCGGTAACCAGCGCCAACTCTACCGGCACTGACACCGGAAGCACTTGGGATAGCCTCTGGCCGATGCTCGTCTTCCTGGTCGTCATCTTTGCCATGTTCTATTTCCTGATGATAAGACCGCAGCGTAAACGTCAGAAAGAACAGCAAGCCATGATGCAGGCTCTACAAAAAGGCGACAAAATCATCACCGCCGGCGGCATCTACGGCACGATTGATAACATCAGCGAAGACACACTCGTTATTAAAGTGGAAGGCGGCACCACCCTTAGAGTCTCCCGCAACAGCGTAGCCCTGCGACCAGATAACACAGGAAAATGAACGTAAGCCAGCTTACGGAAAAACATATTGAAACGATAATAAACATCGCCCTGGACGAGGACACCGGTCGGGGCGATGTTACCAGCGAGGCGCTGATATCACCCGACCTCACCGGAAAAGCGACACTGCTGGTAAAAGAAAAAGGCGTCCTGGCTGGTATCGAACTTGCCCGCCGCGTCTTTGGGCGCATCGACCCGGCCATTAAGTTTGAAATCCTCATCAAAGACGGCACACCTATTAAACCCGGCGATGTTGCCGCTCGAATTACAGGCAGCGTCTCCGGCATCCTTAAAGCAGAACGGACCGCCCTCAACTTTTTACAGCGCTTGAGCGGCATCGCCACCCTGACGGCGCAATACGTCGCCGAAGTCAAAGGCACCGACGCCAAGATTTACGATACCCGCAAGACTACACCGGGACTGCGCCTGCTGGAAAAATACGCGGTGAAAATGGGGGGAGGCACTAACCACCGGATGAGCCTTAGCGACGCTGTTTTAATTAAGGATAATCACATCGCGGCGTTGCGCGCCCAGGGAATGAGCCTCAAAGAAATAATCGCCAAAGCGCGACGGAACGCCCCTGCCGGCATAACTGTTGAAATTGAAGTCACCAGCATCAAAGAAGCCGAAGAAGTCGTTAATGCCGGGGTGGATATTATTATGCTGGATAACATGAGCCTTTCAGACATAGGCAAGGCTGTGAAATACATCGCCGGCCGGGCAAAAGTGGAAGCTTCCGGGAAAATAACCCTGGATAACGTCCGTAAAGCAGCCCAGACCGGCGTTGATATTATCTCTATCGGGGCTTTGACCCATTCCTACAAAGCGCTGGACATCAGCCTGGAGATGGAAACCCCGACGCTTAAGCTGATTTAGCTGATTGTCTGCGCTTTTCTGGCAAGCACGATTTTGGACTTAAATTCGGTTATCAGCACCATGATTCCCCAGACTGCCGTAACGGCCGCCGCCATGATGACGCCGACTGTCGCCATTTCATGCAGCATAACGGCGGTATCGGCGGGACTGTTCAACGCAGTGAAAAATGGCGGATAAAACGTAACCTCGCCGCTGATTAAGTGGTCAATCGCCAGCATTAGAGTGCCGCCCCAGAGCATTTTATTCAACCAGCCTAATCGCTGGCTCCACTTCGGGCTGATAACTGCACCCTTTTCTTTTCTCTCCACAATTTTCTGGACGACAGTGGTGATAACTGCCTCACCGGCGGGTACTAAAAAACAAGCCATGATTTAAAATCTCCTTCTTAAAATTTTAGTTATTTTTGTTTTCGCATTCTGCGCAAATGCCGTTGATGACCATGTGTTTAAAATCTACGTGAAAGCCGTACTTCTTTATCAGCGAATTATGCAGCGGTTCCAAAATTGTTTCATCGCAGTCAACAATCTTGCCGCACTGGGTGCACTTTAGGTGGTGGTGATGCCCCTTATCGTCGTGATGGTAAACGAGCTCATTATCCAGCTCGCTTTTATAGACGCAGCCGGCTTCTTCCAGGATGTCTAGCGTTCTATAGATGGTGGATTTATTCACGCCGGGCATCTTGGCTTGCACCCGCCCGATAATTTCCCCCGCCGTCAGATGTCCCCTGGCGTCATGGATGATGTCCGTAATTAATATCCTCTGCGGAGTGAGCTTGAGTCCTTTTTCTTTTAGCGTCGCCATGCAACTCATCTTTATTGCACCTTGTTGCAATTATAAAAATACGGGGAAGCTTTGTCAACCTGAAAAGTGGGTAATTTAACCCAGTTTGTCGCGGCTGTCCAGCATGATGGTGACGGGCCCGTCGTTATGAATCTCCACGTGCATGTGCTGCTGGAAGCGCCCGGTGGCAACTTTCACGCCGCTTTCGCGCGCCAGACCGACGGCGTAATTGAACAGCTTTTCGGCGAGGTCGGGCGGGGCGGCGTCGGTAAAGCTTGGGCGGCGTCCTTTGCGGGCGTCAGCCATCAGTGTGAACTGGCTGACAAAAAGCAATTCGCCTTTAACATCTTGCAGAGAGAGGTTGAACTTACCGTCCGGGTCGGCGAAAATACGCAGACCGATGATTTTGGGGACTAAATACTGCGCATCTTTTTCCGAATCGCCGTTAGCTACCCCCAGCAATACCACCAGCCCCTGCCCTATCCTCCCCACTTCCTCGCCGGCGACGCTGACCGCAGCCTGACTGACCCGCTGGAGTAACGCTTTCAATCTTTACTCTTCTTTGTCTCTGGTTTTTTTGTAGTATCCGGCGCCGGTTTGCTGGCGTGGGATTCCTCGCTTTTGCGGTGGTCGGTGACGTAAAAGCCGCTGCCCTTAAAGATGATGGGGTTAGGATGGAATACCCGTTTAGCTTTCTTCTTACATTTTGGGCAGGCTGCCTGCGGCTTGTCGAGAAAACTCTGCTTTAACTCAAAATGATGGCCGCAGTGAATACACTCGTATTCGTAAATGGGCATATTATGTCACCTCGTTAAAATCTCTGGTTACCTTTTTATTTTAACATTCAGGTGACAATGCCGACAAGCTAAAGCAAACACACATTTGGTTTTAATATTGTCCGAACAACGCGTTTTCTGTTATACTGGACATTGCGCCCCCATCGTCTAGTGGACTAGGACAGCGGCCTTTCAAGCCGTCAACATGGATTCGAATTCCATTGGGGGCACCAAACTTTCCCGCCACAATAAAACTAACACAATTCCAGCTGTATTGACGCTTCTTCAACCACCATTGTAAGATAAACCAAGCCCCTTGTTTTTATTTCAGGATATCCTTTTTTTATAAATACACCTATGAGCAAATATTTCAACCGCGAATTAGCCTCGGTTATCGGCGTAGTAAGCCTGGTAGTATTGACGATGGCTATACTTCAGCCGGTTCTGCCGCTTTACCTTAAATCCATCGGTATAGAACCGTCTACTCTAGGATTATTGTTCGCTGTGGGGATGATTGGCATGGTCTTCGGCGAAAGCTCAGCGGGGTGGTTGGCAGACAAGGTGGGGTTAAAAATACCAATGAGCATCGGTACGCTGGGCAGCATTGTGCCGCTGCTTCTTTTTGCCTTCACACAAAATGTGCCGTTTTTGTTTGTTATCTTCCTTATCTGGGGTTTGGTGCGCTCCTCTATCTTTGGACCGAGTCGCGGCTATATCGGCACTAACATATCTTTCAGTCAGAAAGCAACGTACATGGCCATTTATGCCGCATCAATGTCAATTGCAGGAAGTCTGGGGTCGTTCATCGGCGGGCTAACCAGTGACCACCTCGGCTATACCTGGAGTTTCTATATCGCCGCCGGCGTCGCTTTGGTTGCCGGGCTGATGATGCTGATTGGTTTGAGAAAAATCCCCTGGAGAAGTCCGCCGGTACCACCGGCCGGGACTCCAAAAAGCCGCAGCTCCCTGAAAGAGCTTTTCCGTTCCCGCGTTTTTCTGGTCCAATGCGGTGTGGCTTTACTCAACTGGGCGTCCAGCGGTATCATCATGCCGTTTTTACCTTTGCTGGTGGTTGACGTTGCCGGAGTGTCAACTACCGACATCGGTATCCTGTTTACGGTCAGCTCACTGGTCAACGCAATCCTGATGATTCCCATGGGGCGGCTATCCGATCGCACCAACCGGAAATACATGATGGTCGCCGGTTTGTTAATCGCCGCTGTCGGTATGGCTGTCCTGCCTCTGTCCAAAAATTTACCGGTCTTCTTCATCGCCGTCATCGTCCAGAGTGTAGGCCGGGCTGTCTTCTCTCCGGCAGCCGTGGCACTGTTGTCTGATACCGTCTCTGCTACCCAGCAAAACACCGCCATGGGGTTTTACGGCAGTTGCGAAGATTTAGGGGTGGTCATCAGCTCCGCCGTAGCCGGCGTTATCTGGAGCAGCATCAGCCCACAAGCGGCTTTCTGGATAGTGGGCGTAGCCCCTGCCGTCGTCGGTGCCCTGGTTGCCCTGACGCTGCCGTTAATCAAGGCGGATAAACAGCTTGACCCCCGCCAAAAATAGGGTTCAATAAAGTTTGCATAAAATCCCTAAAAAGCTTAAAATTTGCCTGAACATCTAACAAGGAGGACTTCCCCGTGGCCGATACAAAATATGGAGACCTGGTGCGCACACTGAAATACATTAAGGGGCGGGGCGGGGCTAATGCTAAGGAAATGACATTCGTAGGGGGCGACCAGATACAGGGTTTTGCCCTCAACTTTATCGTCGGTGTTTATGACGAACCCGGCGATTGGGCGCCCGATATGGGAGCGCATACCCATCCCTTTGACGAGGCGCTGCTTTTCTTTGGTTATGACGATAAGGACTTGAAAATCCTTGGCGCCGATATGTCGCTAGCCGTGGGCAAGGAATACGAAGAACACAAGTTCAGCGTGCCGCTGGTGGCCGCTGCCCCGGCTAATTTGCCCCACTGCCCGCTGGTTACCATTAAGCCTTACCGCCCGTTCGGACATTTCCACCTGGCTTTAAGCGCCAAGTATGCCGGCGCTGGGGCTGCCAAGGAAGGCACGACCAACGGCAAGAAATATAACTATCTTTTCCATCCGCTAAAGGTGAAAAAGGGCAAGGGCGGAGCTAATGCGGCACAGCAGTTCTCGGCGGAGGGGAAGGACCTGGCCGGTATGCCCCTTAACTTTACGATGGGGCTTCATAACCAACCCGGCGAGTGGTTCCCGGGCAAAGGGCCGCAAATCCATTCCTACGACGAGGTGATGGTATTCTTCGGGCACAAGACCGACGACCTCACTTACCTCGGCGCGGAGATAACCATCGCCATCGGTAAAGAGCAGGAAAAACATACCTTTGATGTGCCAACGGTTATCGCGCTGCCCAAAGGCACACCTCATTTCCCGATTACCTGCAATAAAGTAGCACGACCTTACCGCGTCATGCAGGTGGGATTGAGCGCTAAATACGACTGCGCCTGGGTGAAGTAAACTTTAGCTTTCCGAGAGGTATTTTTTCAGTTCGAAGAGGACCTGGTAGGCAATCCGGTTTTCCATATTGGTGAGACGGCCGGGGAAGTTGCGCGCTAAAGAAATTCCTGACTTTAAACCGGCAATGGCAATAATCACTTTCGCCATCGGGACGTCGTCCGACTTTTCCATATAGCCTTCGATGTCAATGCCGATGCTGGCATGGACTTTATCCCGCACCAGCGAAGCTATGGCGGAGGTTGTTTTCGTCATATCGCCCGAACCCCAGACCAAACCGAGTGAAGTCTTCATTTCATCCGAGGCGGCGTAAAACCCGCCCTTAAAGAAACGGTCGCTCTCCGGGGCATGCGCTAATATCTGTATCAAAGCGCCGCTGGTGAAAGTCTCCACCACCGCCAGCGTCAGCCCTTTATCGATAAGCAATTTTGCCACCATCGCCGCCAGGTCGTCATCATCAACTCCCCAGAGGTATTTGTCAACGATTTCCCTGACCGCCCGCTCGTGTTCGGCAATCAGCTGTCGGGCGGCTTCCTCGCTGTCGGCTTTAGCCGTGATGCGCAGGTGGATGCCGTCCGGCTTGGCATAGATGGCCAGCGTGGGGTTGGTAGATTTTAGTAAGGGGGATAGCTCCTCATCCACCGAGCCCTCCGGCATGCCGAATGTTTTCAGCGTGCGGGAAAGGATGACGCCACCGGCCCTGTTTTGCAAAGCGGGGGCGATAAATTTCTGCCACATGGCTTGCATCTCGGCGGGCGGGCCGGGCATGGCGATGATTATTTTTCCCTCTTTTTCCGCCCACCAACCAGGCGCCGTGCCGCGGTTGTTGGGAATAGCCTGGGCAGAAGGAATCAGCATCGCCTGCTTGAGGTTATTGGCGCTCATCGCAATGGAGCGCCCGGCGAAGAATTTTTCCAGCGTCACCTTTAAGCTCTCGTCAACGACCATTTCCTCTTCCAGCAGGCAGGCGACGACCTCGCGCGTGATGTCCCCCTGGGTGGGGCCCAAGCCGCCGGTCATTAGAACGAGGTCCGACCGCTCCCGGGCGGTTTTTAAAGCCCCCAGCAGCCTGTCAAAGTTGTCGCCGACGGTAGACGCAAAGTAGAGGTCGATGCCCAGCATTGCCAGCTGTTCTGCTATAAAAGCGGTGTTGGTGTCGACAATGTTGCCGAGGAGAATTTCGGTGCCGGTGGAAATAATTTCTGCTTTCATCATTTAAGATTTTACCGTTAAAACCATCCCAAAAGCAAACAGGGGAGAGCGTCACGGTTCTCCCTTTTCTTTTTAAAATTCAACCTGTAGACTATGTCATTCTGAAATCCTTCCCAGGAAGGATTCCGTAGAAGGACGACCGAAGAATCCGTTATTCCTTGTGTAAAAGTTATCTCATTCAGCCAGGGGGTTTTTAATGATTTTACTCTTAACCGCTAGCCTCTGGCAACATCTTGTTTTGACGAAGCGATATCGCTTCTGATATGGTGTAATATAATGTATATTTTAGGGGTTGATGAACCGTGATAAAAAGGATTTCCTCCATCTTTAGCTGGCTTAGACAGCACGTTACTATCTATCAAGCTATTGTCGGCATCGGTTTTATTGCGGCGACGGCGCTGGTTTTAACCCCCTCCGTCCAGATGCCCGACCCGGATGACTGGGCATATTATTACGGCACCAAAAATTTCTCTCAAGGCAATTTTGTACTGGATGATTACACCGCCTACCGCGAAGTTATGGAGACTACGCAGCAAGGCGGGATTTTATTGCAGTATTTACAGCTCGACCGGGGTAAATGGGCGCTGGAAAAAGCTCCAGGCTGCGTTTTTTACCTGGTGCCATTTTATATGATGCACATTCCGCGATGGAGCAATATCCTGCTGGCTTTGGGCATGGTCATCGTGACGTTTATCCTGCTGAAACGCCTGCGCGATGAAAAGGCAGCGATGATAGGTTCGCTGTTGATATTATTTACTCCCATCGCTCTGGTAATGTGCAACCGTATTTATATGGATACCTACTCCTCGTTGGCTTTTCTGGCGATAGGGGGAGGTCTCTATTTTTACTATCACCTGGAAAGAGAAAAGCTTAGGTCGTGGGGACGCGGGGTTTTGCTTTTTTTGGCCTTCTTTTTCATCAGCTGGTCGGTGATTTCACGCTATACCAACCTGCCGATAGCCGTCATACTGTTTTTACACCTGGTCATCATCAGGTTTATGGACTGGCGTAAAAAACAAAATACCAGGCTAAAACAGGATATCATTCCCATCGTGCTGGGAATCGGCATACCGCTGGCGGCTATTTTGCTTTACGATTATTTCATCTTCGGCTCGGTATTTAAAACAGGTTACTCCTTCTCCCCCTACCCCATTAAGTTCGCTTTCCAGTATCTGGGGCAGGTGGATTTGAACGGCGTATCCATTCCGGGTCAGATTCTCACCTATAATTGGCAGGGAGCTTTGCGGAACACGCTTATCGGTTTCCCGCTGCTGATAATCGGGATACCCGGCTTTTTCGTGATACTTTATTTCAAGTTCTTTAGAAAGCGCCTGGCGGCGGGAAAATGGTCCAGCCTGCGCGACGAAATGCCCTGGGATATCTTTTTAGTTTTAATTGGATGGTTTATCTGCGTTTTCGTGCTCTACCTTACTTATGAATGGACGGCGGGGCTGACCGAAGGCGGGGGCTTTGTCCTTTTTAACCGCTTCTACCTGCCGGAGCTATTCCCGGTGGTTATCGTTTGCGCCTTGATTATGGCCAGATTCCCTTATAAAATTTTGGTGCCGGTGTTGGCGATAATCGTCGTTTTCGGGACGCTGCTTTATGCCCAGTGGGCTTGGAACCTGCAAATCCTGCCGGCGTGGCTGACTGAAAGAATGCTAACGACCCGCTGGCCTGGCTACATCTTCCCGCCCTGGACGCAAGCCGGTCAGCAATTTTATTTCATTCCGTATCCTTAGGAGTAGTTATGAAAACACTAAACATACTTGTAGTTACACCCTCGTTCGACAAAGGTCTGCCGCATGCCGATGCCGAGATTTTAAAGCGTATCCAGTCGGTCAATCGCCGGATAAAGGTCACCGACGCCTCGCAATTGCTCTTGGCTGAAATGCAGGGGGATAACTCGAAAAAAGCGGAGCTCAACGCCCTGCTGACCGAGGCCGAGGTGCTTTTCGGGTTTATACCGCCGCAAAATATTATCGCCCGGGCGCCGCACCTGAAGTGGTTCCAGGCAACCTCCGCCGGCATGGACCGGCATCGGGGCACCGAGATTTGGAACAGCAACGTGATACTCACCGGGGTCAGCGGCATCCATGCCACGCCCATCGGCGAGTTCGTCATGGGGCTGATGTTGATGTTCGCCAAGAAAACGCCCTTGAGCTTTAAAATGATGCAGACCCGCGATTGGATTCGGTACAACCCCGGTACGCTGCGGGGCAAGACGGTGGGGATAATCGGGCTGGGGCATATCGGCGCGGAAGTGGCGCGACTCTCTAAAGCCTTCGGCATGAAGGTTATCGCCACCCAGCGATCGACCAAAGCCGGTGACAAAGCTAAAAACGTTGACCTGGTTTTACCCGCCGGCCAGATGAAAGAACTGCTCGCCCAAAGCGACTACGTTGTCCTGACCTTGCCGTTAACGCCGGAAACAACCCATATTGTTGGCGAGGCGGAGCTAAAAGCCATGAAGCCGACGGCTTACATTATGAATATCGGGCGCGGTCCCATCATAGACCAGGAAGCTTTAATTAGGGCCCTCGAAGAAAAACGTATCGCTGGCGCTGGCCTGGACGTTATGGTTCCCGAACCGCTGCCCAAAGAAAGTCGACTCTGGGACCTTGATAATGTGATATTAAGCCCTCATGTTTCCGGCGGCATGGAGGACTATATGCTGCGCGCCGCCGACCTTTTCTGTGAGAATCTTAAGCGCTACATTGCCGGCAAGCTCCTGCTCAATGTGGTTGACAGGAAAAAAGGCTACTAGACAATATGCAGGAAAAACCAATTATCCGGCGACTGGTGGTAGGCTCGCTGTCCGCCAATTGCTGGATTGTAGGCAGTGAATCTGTTGGGGAGGGACTGGTCATCGACCCCGGAGGCAACAGCGAAACCATTTGCCGCGCCATTGACGAGACCGGACTGGATATCAAAGCCATCGTACTGACGCACGGGCATTCCGACCATATTGCCGCGCTGCGTGATGTTCAGGATAAAACCGGCGCCGAGGTGGCAATCCACATTGAAGATGCCGATTTCCTTGAAGGGCGCGGCTCTTACAGCTCGCAGTTCGGTATATCCTACCGGACGCCCCACCCCCCGGAAAGACTCCTCCGCGAAGGCGACAAAATAGAGGTCGGGGGGATGTCTTTTACCGTGATTCACACCCCCGGGCATACCCCGGGCAGTATTTCCTTGCTGACGGAATTCGGTGTGTTTACCGGCGATACGATTTTCCGCCGCGGCATAGGTACCACCATGATGCCGGGGAGCAGTCGCCCGCAGCTGCTGGACAGCATCCGCAAAAAACTGATGACTTTACCGGACGCTACGGTCATTTATCCCGGGCATGGACGCGAAACAACCATCGGCGCCGAACGGCGGGAAAATCCCTACGTCACCGGCAAACGCGATACCAGGTACTGGTAAATCCAACCTCCCTCATCCAAAACGCTAAAGTTTTTGTCGTTTACCTTTCCCCCTTGTGTTTTATACCACTCCTAATGTCGCTTTATGTGACTTTTTTGTGACATTTTTACCGTTTAATGTGACTATTCTGTTAACTACAGATAATAAAGTAATAATAGAACTTATGTAAATTTGGTTCACCGCGTGAAGAATGAAAGGAAGAGTCCAATTTCTATATCTATAAAAGATACATATAATTCGCCATCAGAAAAAACTGCTGAAGTAAAGGAGGTGCCCTTGAATACCAAAGTAGAGGTTAATTTCCCCCAATACCTTACCACCGGAGCCGTCGCTAAACACTGCGGCGTTAGTAAGGTGACTGTCTTGAGGTGGATTGAAAAAGGCAATCTGATTTCCTTCCGTCTACCGAGTGGACAGAACCGCATACATCGGGACAATTTTTTCGCTTTCGCGGAAAAACACTGCATACCTTTGAAAAACGACGGTAAGTAAAACCGGCTTTACGCCAAAGGGAGGCTGTCACTACATCAACCGGAACGATTTCACCGATTTCTTGAAAAAGCATGATTTGCTTAAGGCGAGCAAAACGATACCTGATATGTATTGATGATACAAAAATGAAGGCTAAATAAATGAATACACAACACTGGAAAAAGAATATATCCAATGCTACCGCTGTAGAGGAAGCTTTGCGAGAGAGTGAAGAGCGTTTTCGACAAATCTTTCAGCAGGGACCGATAGGCATTATGCTATCCGGGCTGGATCATAAAATAAAAGTAGTTAATGACCAGTTCTGTAAGATGCTGGGATATACGGAGCAGGAATTACGCTCGATGAGTTACAAAGATTATAGCTTCGCGGAAGAAATCAAGGAAGACCAGGAGAATTTACAAGAGCTGGTAAAAGGCAAGATAACTTATTATCACCGGGAAAAACGAGTAATCAGAAAAAATAAAGAGGTTATCTGGGAAAACCTGACCGTGACTTTACTGCGTGATAAAACCGGCCAGCCGCTGGGCTTTTTGGCATTGGTTGAAGATGTGACCAAGCGTAAAAACGCCGAAGAGGCATTAGCCAGCGAGGCAACCAGGCGACGCATCCTTATCGAACAGTCCCACGACGGGATTGTCGTCCTCGACCAGGACGGCAACGTCTATGAAGCCAACCAGCGCTTTGCCGAAATGCTGGGATATACTCCCAAAGAAGTCCGCAAGCTAAAAGTATTTGATTGGGAATTCCTCTATCCGCCCGAACGTATTGTGGAGATGATGCACACGATCGATGAGAAAGGTGACCATTTGGAGACACAGCATCGGCGCAAAGATGGGACGACCTATGATGTTGAAATAAGCACCAATGGCGCCACGATAGCCGGACAAAAACTCATCTTTTGCGTCTGCCGCGATATTACCGAGCGTAAACGAACGGAGCAGGCTCTGCGGACGAGTGAGGAGAAATACCGCAATATCGTGGAGATAGCTCCGGAGGGTATCATTACAGTAAATCTTCAGGGACAGATTACATCCTGTAAT
>CAIWTG010000239.1 GCA_903915565.1 uncultured Chloroflexota bacterium | reverse complement strand
GGACTGGACATCAACGCTTACGTCCTGATGGCTTCCCGCGGACAGGTAGAAGAATCATATCGCTATCTTAAGCAATATACTCCGTTACCTGCCGTACTCGGGCGCGTTTGTCCGCACCCCTGCGAGAAGGAATGCAACCGCGGCAAGCTGGATGACCCGATTTCCATTAACGGCATCAAACGGTATGTATCGGACTATGTGATGGAGCACGGACTTTCCGGCCAGTTCGATTACCTCAAACCCCAGTGCTTACCGGAAAAACTGCCCATCACCAAGAAAGAAAAAATTGCAGTAATCGGTTCCGGCCCCGCCGGACTGACCGCCGCTTACTTTCTGATTAAAAAAGGCTATGCCGTAACCGTGTTCGAGGCAGCCCCGGTTGCCGGCGGCATGATGGTCCTCGGCGTACCGGAACATCGCCTGCCCAGAAAGACCGTGGAATGGGAAATCAACGCCATGAGGAAGATGGGCATAGAAATTAAGACCGGCAGCCCGGTGAAAGCCCCCGAAGCCCTGCTGAAGAAAGGCTTCAATGCGGTTTTCGTGGCTGTAGGGTCGCAGAACAGCGCCAAACTCAACGTCCCCGGCGAGAACGCTGCCGGCGTCGTCCAGGCGCTGTCTTTCCTGAAGAATATCAACCTTGGCAAGAAACAAGCTGTCGGCAAGAAAGTCGTCGTCGTTGGCGGCGGCAGTGTTGCTATTGACGTAGCGACCTCGGCTTTGCGCCTCGGCGCGGAGAGCGTGATGGTCACCTGCCTTGAGTGCAGCCCTGATGAAATGCCGGCACCGAATGAGGAAATCGAACAGGCTATTGAAGAAGGCATCAACGTCGACATGAGCTGGGGACCCAAAGCCATCCTGACCACCGGCGGCAAAGCAGCCAAGGTCAAGGGCGTCGAGCTAAAGCGCTGCGTTTCCTGCTACAATGCGGCTCATCAGTTCTCCCCGGTTTACGACGATAAGAAAACCAAGACAGTCGAAGCCGACATGGTCATCACCGCTATCGGCCAGAGAGTCGACCTTTCCTTCATGAAGGAAAGCAAAGTCAAATCCACCAAACGCGGCACCATCGAGACGAAAGACCGCAGCCTGGCGACCAGCGTTAAGGGCATCTTCGCCGGCGGCGATGTAGCCCGCGGCCAGGGCTTGATGATTGAGGCAATGGCAGACGGCAAGAAAGCCGCAATAGCCATCGACTGCTACCTGCGCGGCGTTGACCTGCCGCCCGCTCCTCCGGCGCCAATTCTGGCTGACGTTACCGAACCGGCCTTCCAGTTCCATCTACGCGAATATACCAAGGAACCGAGACTGAAGATGGAAACCGCTCCAGCCGCCAAACGGAAGAGCAACTTCACCGAGATTAACCTGGGCTTCAAAGATAAAAAGACCTGCGTTGACGAAGCCAGACGCTGCCTCACCTGCCGCTGTTCGGCCGTGAGATACTAGAAACGTATCAGTAAAATTTAGAGTACAATATCAGGGAGGGATACGAGACAAAGAGTCTCTCCCTCCCTGAAGTTTTTTTTAAGGGGGCAAATATGGGTTGGCAAGAGGAATATCAAAAGAAAATAGTGACGCCGGAAAAAGCGGTCAGCATAATAAAGTCCGGCGACAGGGTATGTTTTACTCAAGGCAACGAACCGCTAGCACTGGGTATGGCGCTGGCGGGGCGGCTGGGAGAAATAGAGAACGTGCTGCTCTGCCTGCGGACGCCGGGGAGGGACTTTGGGTGGTACGACCCGGTCTTTGAGATGTCGTTTAAAATAGAGGTCGGCTTTCCGCTGCCCATCGTCCGGCAAATCATCGCCGAAAGGCGTTGCGACCTGGCTATAGGCGGGCTGGGGTTTATCTTTACGGAAGAGGATAGAGGCCCCGCCGACGTCGTGATGGTTGAAGTTTCACCACCCGACAACCACGGCTACTGCAGCTTTGGAGCTTCGGTGTGGACGAAGAAGACGGAAATCCGCCGCGCCAAGGTAGCGATGGCGGAAGTCAACAACAACCTCATCCGCACTTACGGTGATAACTATATCCATGTCAGTGAAATAGACTATTTCGTCGAGCATACGCCGTCGGGCAAAGCGCCGGGCGGCACTGACCTGCTGGGCAGAAAGAACGTTGAAGCCGGCGAAGTAGAAAAGAAAATCGCTAATT
>CAIWTG010000238.1 GCA_903915565.1 uncultured Chloroflexota bacterium | reverse complement strand
TTGACGTCAAAGAAATCTACGTATTTCCCTTCGCCCAGCCACGACCTCTCTGCCCGGCTTCCGCACATCAAACCGCACAGCATTTCCGGCTCTTCCGGCAGGTCATTAGGCATGGGCAGGAACACCTTCCCGATTTCAAAAAGCCTTATCCCGCCTTCCTCGTGACGCTGGTTCGCTGCTAGTGTGCTCAAAAGATTACTCCGCAGGTTGGACCGCAGATACTCCTGGTCGGCCGTCATCGGGTTGGCGATGTGTATTGGCATCGGCTCTGGTGTATGTGCTTCGGCGACGGTATTACTTAGCTCTTTCAGGCTGGTCAGGGTGTAGGTCATAACTTCCTCAAAGCCGAAACCGGTCAGGCCGCGTCTGATTTTCTTCTTCAGTGAGTATTCAGGATTTGCTTCCGGTCTGGGTATTTCATTACTAATAAGTGTGGTCGGTATCTTATCGTAGCCGTAAACCCGCGCTACTTCTTCAACAAAGTCTTCCTCAATCTTAAGGTCGCTGCGCCAGTAAGGGGCGGTAGCGTTAACTTTGTTGCCGTCCACTTTGCACTCGATGCCTAGGGCTTGGAACGCCTTTATTATCTGGTCGACGCTGTATGCAACGCCGAGGAGCCGTTTGACTCTCTCTGCCCTTACGGTAATCGGTTTGACTTCCTTTTTGCCGGGATAAACGTCGATAATTCCCTTGGCTACCTTGCCCTCGCCCAGTTCGGCGATAAGTTGCGTGGCGTGTTTCAGGGCGGGTATCGTTAACCCCGCGCTGATGCCCCGCTCAAACCTCGCCGAGGCTTCGCTCAATAGTCCCAGCTTGCGGCTGGTGTAGTGCAGACTGGTCGCTTTAAAACTGGCGGCTTCCAGCAGGATGGATGTCGTACTTTCGGTTACATCGCTGTTCAGCCCGCCCATCACGCCGGCAATGGCGACGGTTCTCTCACCGTCGGCAATGGTCAGCATGTCCCCGCTAAGTTGACGTTCGTTGCCATCGAGGGTATAAAACTTCTCGCCCTCTTTCGCCCGCCTGACGATGATTTTCTTGCCCTTGAGTTTATCGTAATCGAAAGTATGTAATGGTTGGCCGTATTCCAGCATCACGTAATTTGAAATGTCGACGATGTTATTGATAGGTCGTTGTCCGCAGGCTATTAGTCTTTCCTGCAGCCATGCCGGCGATTCTTTTATTTTGACGTTGGTGATAAGGCTGGCGCAGTACCGTGGGCAAAGTTCGCTGTCGATAATTTCGATAGATATTTGCTTTTCTATCGGGTTGCCGGTTTCTGGATAAGTGATTTCTGGGATATTAACTTTCTGCTCGCCAATCGCCCCGACTTCATACGCTATCCCGGTTACCGAAAGCCCATCCGGCCGATTCGCGGTGATATCAATGTCCAACACCGTTTCACCCATGTAATCCGCCAGTAAAGTCCCCACCGGCGCCGCTTTAAAGAGCACTAGAATCCCTTCGTGTTTATCCGATATGCCGAGTTCGCGTTCGGAGCAAATCATCCCCTTGGAATCCACGCCGCGTATCTTGGCCGGCTTTAGGGTTTCCGCCTTACCTGATGCCGAATCGATCAATTTGGCGCCTACTCTGGCAAATGCTATTTTGTCGCCGATGGTTAGATTCGGCGCCCCGCAAACCACCGTGTCCTGTTCATTCCCCAGGTTAACGGTCGCTAGCCTTAGCCGGTCGGCGTTAGGGTGCGGTTCAATGGCGGTTATCTCTGCCACAAAGACGTTTTCCCAATTACCGGTTGTAATAATCTCGCTTACCTCAAACCCAGCCAGCGTTAGCCGCTTGGCCAGTTCCGGCACCGGCATGGTTACCTTAACATAGTCTTTAAGCCACTTTATCGGTACTTTCATTTTAGAATTGCCTTAAAAACCTTAAGTCGTTATTATAGAAAAGCCGTATATCATCGATGCCGTAGCGCAGCATTGGCAACCTTTCCAGCCCCATCCCGAAGGCGAAGCTGGTATATTCTTCCGGGTCAATGCCGCCGCGCCTTAAGACTTCCGGGTGGGTCATGCCGCACCCCAAGATCTCCAGCCAGCCGCTGTTCCCGCAGAAATGGCACCCGCTCCCTTTACAAATAGCACACTCAATGGCGACTTCTCCGCCCGGTTCCACGAACGGGAAAAAGTCCGTGCGGAAACGCGCCTTACGATTTTCTCCAAAATACCTTCTTACAAACTCAAACAGCACGCCCTTTAAGTCGCCCATCGTGATGTTTTTATCCACTGCCAGCCCGTCCATGTTGTGGTAAATATTCAAGTGGGTGGCATTGACTGCCTCGTAGCGGTAGACTCTGGATGGCTCAATGGTGCGGATGGGCGGCTTCATCGTCTCCACAATTCTGGCGCTAACGGCGGTACCGTGTGTGCGTAATAATTGTTTCCCTTTTTGCCCAGGTGGAGCGTCAAC
>CAIWTG010000237.1 GCA_903915565.1 uncultured Chloroflexota bacterium | reverse complement strand
TTTGATACTTGTAACTTAACTACGTCAGCATCCCGTAATCGAGCGGGAAGCAGGCAGCCGTCTGGTTCTTGCCGGCGTCGGAAGCCAGGAAGAGAGCGAGCGCGGCTACATCATCAGGTTCACCAAAACGCCCGATGACCGTCTGGGCCAACATCCTATCATTAACGCCGGGGAGTTTGAGGAACGGCTCGGAGAGGCGGCTGTGTACCCAGGCCGGGGCGATGGAGTTAACGCGGATATTCCACTTGCCCCATTCCTTGGCCATAACGCGGGTCATGTGCAGGACGGCCGCTTTGCTGATGCAATAGACGCCCAACGTTTCCTCGGTGCGGATGCCCATATAGGAGGAGATGTTGATGATGCTGCCGCCGCCCTGGGCCTTCATGATGGGGGCAATCTGCTTGAGGAGAAAGAAGGGGCCCTTAACGTTAACGTTCATGACATTGTCCCACTGCCACTCCTCAATGTCGGTGAGGGGGACCATGAAGCTGGAGCCGGAGCTATTGACGACAATGTCAATGCGTTTGAACTGCTCCATGACGGTGTCAACGAGGGTTTTAATAGTATCCAGTTTGCCCAGATGCCCGGCAATACCGACGACCTTGCCCTTGGTCTTGGCGGTAATTTCCGCGGCGACTTTATCCAGATTTTCCTGCTTGCGGCTGCTGATGATGACATCCGCGCCGGCTGCGGAAAACGTTTCCGCAATAGCGCTGCCGAGGTCACCGGCTCCGCCGAGGATAAGGGCTACTTTACCTTTTAGTGAAAAACTCTTTACGTCCATGCATTACTCCTTATATGATACTTTATCTTTTATTCTACTTTGATGATACAGGCGTCCGCCTGTGCCAGGCCGCCGCAAAGCGAACCCATGGCATAGCCGCCGCCCTTGCGCCGCAGCTCATACATCAGGTTCATGATGATTCTGGCGCCGGTGGCGGTGTTGGGATGCCCAATGGCGATGGCGCTGCCGTTGGGATTCATCTTGTCAAAGAGTGATTTATACAGTTTGGCGTTGCCCTGCGCCGCTACTTTCATAGAAACGAGCGGCACGGCGGCAAAGGCTTCGTTGATTTCCAAATAGTCCATGTCGTCCCAGGTGAGGTTAGCTTTCTGGAGGGCTTTGAGCATGGAAAAGCCGGGACCTTCCGGCATGCGGCTGGCATTGATGGCGATAGAGGTTGAAGCCACAACGACACCGAGGACTTTTAAGCCCAGTTCTTTAGCCCTGGCGCGGGTCATGAGCAGGATAGCGGTAGCGCCGTCGTTGAGGCCGGGGGCATTGCCGGCGGTAATCATCTTGGTGCCATAAATCGACTTTAATTTGGACAGGCCTTCAACGGTTGTGCCGGGTCGGTACTGTTCATCTATCTCAAGAACCTTGGGGTCGCCCTTGGGCTGGGGGAAGGTCATAGGAATCATTTCATCCTTGAACTTGCCGGCTTCATGAGCCTTGGCATAGTTTTGATGGCTGCGCGCGGCTAACTCATCCAGGTCCTGGCGGGTAAAGCCGTATTCTGCCGCCACATTATCGGTATCCACGGACACGGGGTTGAAATCTTTGTAACCTAATGCTAAGAGCGGGTCCTCCATTTTCACATCGCCCATGCGGAAGCCGCTGAAACGGATGTTACGTACTACCAGCGGGGACTGGCCAAAAGAGGTGGCGCCACCGGCAATGGCGGCGTCGATTTCTCCGGCGGCCATTTCCATGGCGGCGAGTTTGACGGCATGCATCGCGGAGACGCAGGCCATATCAAAGGAGATAGAAACCGTCTCATGCGGGAGGCCGGCTTTTATAAGGGACTGACGGGCGGCGACGGGGGTAAATGGGTCGCGGCAGGCGGAAGTATCGCCGACGCCCCAGAATACTTCTTTCACTACTTCTGGCTTCACACCGGAGCGCTTGATTACCTCGCGCATGGGTATGGCGCCGAGCTCATAATAGTCAATACCGGCGAGCGAACCGCCGAACCTGCCGAACGGCGTCCTTGCCGCGGCAACAATTACAACATCTTTATCGTTAGCCATTTAATTCCTTCCTTTATCTAAATATATTCATTTTTATTTCTGTGGATAATCGTACCAGCCTTTGCCGGTCTTACGACCGAGGTTGCCTTTCTTAACCAGGTCCTGCAAAATCGGGGCGGGTTTTAGTCTATCGCCAAATTCGGCGTGCATGGTTTCCAGTCCGTGCAGAACGGTATCCGCGCCGGCGAGGTCGCAAAGCTCCAGCGGGCCCATCGGATGGTTAAGGCAGAACTTAACGGCTTTATCTACCTCTTCCGGCTTATTGCCGTCCATCAGGCACCAGAACGCCTCGTTCATCAGGGCGTCAACCAGGCGGGAAACGATAAAGCCGGCGTGGTCCTGCGCCTCGCAAGCCTCTTTGCCGATTTGCTTGATGTAGTCTTTGGCGATTTGCACCGTGGCGGGGGCGGTCTGTTTACCCACAATAACCTCGACGCCTTTCATCACCGGCACGGGGTTCATAAAGTGGATACCAATAAAGCGTCCGGGGTTTTTAACGACGGTAGCGATATCACTGATGGGGAGGGACGAGGTGTTAGACGCCAATATAGCGTCCGGTTTACAAATCTCGGACAGCTGTTTGAAAATGCTTTTCTTGAGGTCGATTATCTCCGGCGCGGCCTCAATAACGAGGTCGGCGTCTTTAGCATCTTTATTATCGGTGGTGGTCTTAATGCGGGCGATGATGGCGGCTTTATCTGCTTCGGTCATCGTACCCTTCTTGACCGACCTATCAAGGCTCTTGCTGATGGCATCCATACCCTTCTGGACGAACTCATCCTTGATGTCGGACATGGTGACGTCGTAACCAGCCTGGGCGGTCACCTGGGCGATGCCGTTGCCCATCTGGCCGGCGCCAATAACGAATACTTTTTTGATTGCCACGGTAAATCCTCCTTCAAAAAATTCCCGTCATTCCGTACTTGATACGGAATCCAGGTAGGGTAAAGGGGCTGGATTCCCGCTTTCGCGGGAATGACGTATTTATTTATTTGTTTTTAAAATTCGCTTTACGTTTTTCGATAAAGGCGTCCATGCCCTCTTTGCGGTCTTCGGTGGCAAAGCAAAGGGCGTCGCACTTGGCTTCCATATCCAACCCTGAATTGATATCCGTATTTAGCCCGTTGTTAATCGCCATCTTAGCCATGGCGAGCACCGGCCCGCTCTTAGACGCCAATTTGGCCGCCCAGGCCATAGCCTCTTCCATCAGCTTTTCCGGCGGGACGACTTTATTGACCAGCCCCAGAGTTAAAGCGGTGGGGGCGTCAACCATGTCGCCGAGGAAAATCATCTCTTTGGCTTTAGCCGCCGCTTCCTCAGAAGTCATTTCCGGCGAAACTATATATGTTAATTCGTATGTTTTCATAAATTTGCATATTCGTATTATGTTGATATTGTAGCAGAAAGTCCTTGAAAGTTCAAGGTTTTAGTGGGATAATTTATTTAATATGGGAGTTAATCCTATTATTTTCAAGTCTTACGACATAAGAGGGATTTATCCCTCGGAACTGAATGAAGACGCCGCTTATTTAATCGGCCGCGCTTTTGCCCGGCGATCTGGAGCAAAAAAAATTACAGTTGGCTCAGATATGCGGCTTT
>CAIWTG010000236.1 GCA_903915565.1 uncultured Chloroflexota bacterium | reverse complement strand
TGGCATTCCTTAAAATCTGGTTGGTGCCCTCGTAAATCTGGAGGATTTTGGCGTCGCGCATCATTTTTTCGACGGGGTAATCGCGCATGTAGCCGGCGCCGCCGCAAATCTGCACGGCGTCAACGGTGACCTTCATGGCGGCGTCCGAGGCAAAAACTTTGGCTATGGCGGACGACTCGGTGACGTCTTTAGCGCCGCTGTCAACATAGCGAGCGGCGGCGTACACTAGCGCACGGGCGGCTTCTGTCTGGATGGACATATCCGCCAGCATCTGCTGGACTACCGGTATGGTGATAAGCGGCTGGTCGAACTGGACGCGCTCCTGGGCGTAATCGGTAGCGGCTTCTAAAGCTCCCTGGCAAAGCCCCACCGCCTGCGCCCCGATGCCGGGACGGCTTTTATCAAAGAGGCGCATTGCCTGTACAAAGCCCAACCCCGGTTTGCCGAGGAGGTTGTTTTCCGGCACGAGGCAATTGCGGAAGACCAGCTCGCGGGTAGCGGAGGTGCGGATGCCCATTTTCTTTTCCTTCTTACCGAAGGTAAAGCCCTCCATCCCCTTTTCCACAATAATAGCGCTGGCGCCGCGGGCGCCCCTATTTTTATCAGTTAAAGCGATGACGGTATAGATTTCCGCCTCGCCGCCGTTGGTGATGAACTGCTTGGTGCCGTTGAGTAAATAACCCCCCTCCACCTTTTCCGCCGTGGTTTTGATGTTAGAGGCATCCGAACCGGCAGTCGGCTCGGTGATAGCGAAGGCGCCCAGCTTTTTACCGCTGGCAATGTCCGGGAGGAAGCGTTTTTTCTGCTCCTCGGTGCCGTATTCCATTAAAGTCATGCAGCCCAGAGCGCTGGCGGCATAGGTGACGGCCACACCGGAGCAAACCCGACTTAGCTCCTCGGTAACCAGACAAAGGTCGAGGCAGCCTCCGCCAAGGCCTTCATACTGCTCCGGCACAAAGACGCGGAACATGTCGGCGGCGGCAAGCTCTTTAACGATATCCCAGGGGAACTCTTCTTTTTCGTCAAGCTCGGCTCGCACGGGGAGGATTCTCTCCTCCGCTATCCGGTGGGCGAGCGCTTTAATGGTCTTTTGCTGTTCGGTTAAAAAGTAATCCAATTTATTAACTCCTCCCTTAACGAGAGTCTGAATTAAACAGTATCACCCTCAATAAAAAATAGTCAACGGGATAGTAGGAAGGTATCGAAAAAACTGTTTCAATTATACGGAGTGAGGGGGAGGGGAGTCAAGGCGGGGGAATTCCCCCGCCCCCTATATCTCCTAATACCTGGCGTACTCCCTCAAAGAGTCCATCAGTTGCTGGTAGTCTTCTTTAGTGCCTTTGTCCGGCATCCTGACTTCAACAATCAGGCCGCCGCCATTACGGCACTTGTCCATCAGGTCTTTGGTGCATTCTTCGACCTGCTGGAGCGACCACACTTTTGAAGCCAGCGGGATACGCACAAACAGGCAGGTATGGTCTTTAAGGATTTCCTTGGCTTTGAAAGCGTCCACATACTCAACGGAAGCAATTACCTTGCCCTTCGGCAGCTCCAGTAAACGTTCCAAACGCTCGCCGAACTGTGCTTCGAAGAACGGCATCGCCACAAACCCAACGTCTATCGTCGTCTGTAATGCCCGCTTTAACCCCGGCCAGTAAAATTTATCGAACATTTTCTGGGACATAAAGGATTTATCACCCCGCCACAAAGGCATGCCGGAACGCTTAGGATTTCCCCGCTGTTTGGGGTCAGCCGGTGTGGCATTAGCAATGCGTCTTTCCAGTATCATGTCGCAGGCTTTGAGAAGCTTTTCCGGACGCTGGTACATATCGAGCATGGAGCCCTTCATGCCCCGTAAAAAGCTTGAGACAACGTCAAAAGGCGCCCCGCCGATACCGCCACCCCCCAGATGAGCCAGGGGTGGGAAACCCAAGTCTGCCATTTCTTCGCCGGAATCGCGAACCGTTTCCCTGAACTTATTCGTCTCCCGTCCCGCTGTGGCGATAGCCTCGGCCATCTTAATGAATTCGGGCGAAATTAGCGTCGGCGTTATGCCGTCGAATCCCTGGAACAAATTGCCGATTGGCGGCAGCTTGGCCAGCGGTGCCAGGGCGCCATACATCCGCGGCAGGT
>CAIWTG010000235.1 GCA_903915565.1 uncultured Chloroflexota bacterium | reverse complement strand
GTTCTGATAAAAAATATAAATGGCTAAGTTAAGAGTTTCCCCGGCTTTAGTCGTCGCCTTACTGGTTATAATTTTTCTCGGCGTCTCGCTGGCTTTTCGTATCGGCGGGCCTTATAACCAGATATTCGTCGGCGACAATATCAAATATACCCAAAACGACGCCTATTACTATATGCGCCTGGTAGATAACGCGGCTAATAATTTCCCCCAAGTTACACCATTCGACCCTTATGCGATATACCCCGGTGGCAATGGTGTTCTCAATATCCCGTTATACCATTGGATTATCGTATTCTTTGCCTGGATATTCGGAGTCGGCCATCCGACACAGCACCTCATTGACCTTATTGGAGCGTACCTGCCGGCGATTCTGGGGGCATTAACCGTTGTCCCTGTGTTTTTTATCGGTAAAGCCCTGTTTAACAAGTGGGCGGGTGTTCTGGCGGCTGGCCTGGTGGCAATCCTGCCGGGCGAGTTCATGTCGCGCTCGATGTTATCTTCCAGCGATAACCCGGTCGCCGAGGTATTTTTTACCGCCTGCGCGCTGGCATTTCTTATTTATGCTATCAAAACAGCCAGCCAGAACCAGCTGACTTTCAATCATATTTTAAAGCGCGACTGGAAAGTAATCCTAAAACCCCTGATTTTGAGTCTGTTCGCGGGTATTTTCTTAGGATTCTATCTGGCTACCTGGCAGGGTGCTTTACTGTTTGTATTTATCATCATGTTATATCTGGTTGTTCAGTTTATCATCAACCATGTAAAGCAAAAGTCTAGTGACTATTTGTGTATTGTGACCGGCATCACGTTCTTGTTCGGACTCATTATTTTATTGATTAACCCATTTACCTCTGATATCACCATCGCGATGGTGCTGGCTTTCCTCCTGCCGCTGGTTTTATACGGCATCTCCCGGCTGATATCATCCCGAGGCTTAAAATCTTATTATTATCCCCTGACCCTCATCGTACTAGTGGTAATCGCTGTCGTGGTTGTCCGTTTCGCCACCCCCGATATCTTTAATTCTTTACTGGCCAAGTTCAAGTTCGTCTTTTTCCCAACGGGCGCGACGGCACAAACCACTATAGAAATGGCTCCCACACTGATGCCGGATTATTCTAACTTTACCCTTTATATTGCCTGGGCTAACTTTACCACAAGCTTCTTTATCTGGCCGTGGTGGCTGGTTATCGGCGGTGTTGTGGCGGCGATATGCGGGTACTTTTTCTGGGTAGGCAATAAACGACAAGGCCCGACGCCGATGTTCGTCGTCTTCCTCATTGCCACATTTTTCTTGCTGGGTTTAACGATACAGCAGTTCTTGATTTCCAGCACGGCATCGCGCTACTTATCGGACAGCGTTCAATTTATTCCGGGGTTAGCGTTTATTGCTTTGAGTATCCTGTTATATCTGTTCATCCGGCGTGACAAGACCCATTCATGGTACGTCTCGACCATATGGGTGCTGGTGATATTAGGGGCAATCTCATTGCTGATGGCATTAACGACCTTTGTCGACATTCGTTATCTGGCTTTACTGCCTTTGATAATAATCTTTTACATCCTGTTTCAACAGCGTGAAGGCGATGAGCCCCAGCGACTCTTTATTATCTGGTCCGTGGTTATTCTTCTCATTTTGTTGATACAGCGGCGTTTCCAGTACTATTTCGCCGTAAATGCTGCCGTCCTTTCGGGCTACCTGTGCTGGGAGATTATCCGCCTGTCAGGGTTCGAGAGGCTGATGAAGAAACCCGAAGAAGTTACTAAAAAGGCCTTGGATTTTACCCCGCCAGCCCAAAATCAAGACTATTATAACCTGCTCGGTGTTGACCGAAATGCCTCGTATAAAGAAATCAAGTCGGCTTTCCGAAAGAATATAGCCTCCTACCATCCCGGCCCAGATAATCCGCCGGAGGTTGTAGAAAAAATCAAAGAATTCAATCGAGCCTACCAGATATTAACCAATCCCACCCAGCGCGCTGCTTATGAAAGTACCCACCGCGATTCATCCGAAAAGAAAAAATGGCAGGGTCGTAGCACCGGAAGCGCCCGCGGTCTATACTACGTCAACGTAATTTTGTCCGTCGTGGTGGTTTTCCTGCTGGTGTTTTGCCCCAATATCGCCAGGGCTCAAGACCAGGTGTCTCAAACGCCATATGCCATAACCGATGACTGGCAGACAGCTCTTCTCTGGATGAAGGATAATACGCCCGACCCCATGGGCGACCCAAATGCTTATTATCAAATTTATAACGCACCACCGGCTGGGCAAAGCTTTACCTACCCGTCAAGTGCCTACGGCGTGATGGCATGGTGGGACTACGGCTACTGGATTACCCGCATCGCGCACCGCATACCCAATACGAACCCATCTCAAAACCCTGACCCTATCATCAAGGTGGCTAATTACTTCCTGTCACAAGACCCGGCAGCGGCGAAGGCTATATTGAAACAGTTAGGTTCCCGCTATATCGTCTCGGATTATAGTATCTCCACCGGTAAGTTAG
>CAIWTG010000234.1 GCA_903915565.1 uncultured Chloroflexota bacterium | reverse complement strand
GGGAAGGCGCGAAAATGGGAGGACATCCCTGTAAGGTAACACAGCGCCAAGAAACATGTATGACCTTTGGCGACTGGGCCAAGCATTTTGCTAAAAGCGGGCACGCTAAAGTTATAACCCGCGAACAAGCCCTGGAAGTAATGCGTCAAAATGAAGAAGACGGCCTGGTCCTGCAACCCACCAACTACAAGAAAGTAGACTTTGTTTGCGCCTGCTGCGGGTGCTGCTGCGGCGTCCTGCGAATACAAAACATGATGCCCAAACCCGCGGAAGTCTGGTCGCACAACTTCTATGCGGCGATTGAAGCGGAAAGCTGTACCAGCTGCGGGACATGCGTCGAGAAGTGCCAGATGCACGCCATTACGATTGACAAGGAGAAAGGACACGCAGTGATTAACCTAGACCGCTGTATCGGGTGCGGCAACTGCGTCGCGTCCTGCCCGTCAGAGGCTTTAAGACTGGTCAAGAAAGAAGTAGAAAAAGAACCACCGGAAGACAGCACCAGTCTGTTCAAATTACTGGCGGAGCAGTAATAGTAAGGGTGGGGGGAAAAGGGGAAGTTTTAAGAGGGGCGCTAAGCCCCTCATTTTTCATATTCCCCTCTACCCTCATTAGAACTTTAGTGCTATAATAGGTATTGCTATGCCAGACTTCAAAATCGTCTCCGATTTTCAAATGACGGGCGACCAGCCCGAGGCGGTGGCTAAACTGGTGGAGGGGCTGGGGAAGGGTTTTAAGCACCAGACGCTTTTGGGCGTAACAGGCAGCGGCAAGACCTTCACGATGGCAAACATCGTGGAGAAGGTGCAAAGGCCGACCCTGGTCATCTGCCACAACAAAACCCTCGCCGCCCAGCTTTCCAGCGAGTTCAAGGAGTTCTTCCCGGAAAACGCCGTGGAGTACTTCGTCAGCTATTACGACTACTACCAGCCGGAAGCGTACATCCCCCAGAAAGACCTGTATATAGAAAAAGACTCGGACGTCAACGAGGAGATAGACAAACTAAGGCACGCCGCCACCCACGCTTTACTATCGCGGAGGGACGTGCTTATCGTGGCGAGCGTTTCCTGCATCTACGGCCTCGGCGAGCCGGGGGAATACCAGGGCTTCGTCGCCACCATCAAAAAGGGCCAGCATTACGGCCGGCAGCAGCTATTGCGCCAGCTCGTGGACATGCAGTACGCCCGCAACGAATTGGACCTATCGCGGGGGAAGTTCCGCATCCGCGGGGACACATTAGAGATTCAGCCCGCTTACGAAGAGCTGGCATTAAGGATAGAGTTCTTCGGGGACGACATCGAGCGCATCATGTCGCTAGACCCGCTGACGGGAGAAATCCTTAAAGAAATGGACGAGGTGAGTATCTTCCCGGCAAAGCACTTCGTCACCAGCCGCGAGATGATGACCAAAGCTATTGAAACCATCCGCATCGAGCTGGGGGAACGACTAAAAGAACTCAACGCACAGGGGAAGATTGTGGAGGCGGCGCGCCTGCAGGCGCGCACCGAATACGACCTGGAAATGATGACGGAGGCAGGCTACTGCTCCGGCATTGAGAACTACTCAAGGCATTTGTCGGGACGTCCGCCGGGTAGCTCTCCATCCACCCTGCTCGACTACTTCCCCAAGGACTTTTTGCTTTTTATTGACGAAAGCCACATGACGCTGCCGCAGATTAGAAGCATGTATAAAGGCGACCGCTCGCGCAAAGAGACGCTCGTGGACTATGGCTTCCGTCTCCCTTCAGCGCTGGACAACCGGCCGCTGAACTTTGAGGAGTTTCAGTCGTGCATCAACCAGGTGGTATACACATCGGCGACGCCGGCGGCGTTCGAGTACGAGCACAGCCAGCAGGTGGTAGAGCAACTCGTCAGGCCGACGGGGCTGCTGGAGCCGATTATCGAAATTAAACCGACCAAGGGGCAGATTGACGACCTGCTGGAGCAAGTACGATCGAGGACGGAAAAGAGTCAACGCTGCCTGGTGACCACACTCACCAAACGCATGGCGGAGGAGCTAGCCGACTACCTGGTGGAGATGGGCGTCAAGACGCATTACCTGCACTCGGACGTGGACACGCTGGAGCGGGTGGAAATCCTCCGGGACCTGCGCCTCGGGGTGTATGACGTCATCGTCGGCATCAACCTGTTGAGGGAGGGTCTCGACCTGCCGGAAGTCAGTTTAGTCGCCATCCTGGACGCGGATAAAGAGGGCTTCTTGAGGTCGAAGTGGTCGTTAATCCAGACGATGGGACGGGCGTCGCGGCATATCGACGGGCACGTGATTATGTACGCGGATTCGGTAACGAAATCCATGCAGGAAGCCATCGACGAGACGATGCGGCGGCGCAAAATCCAGGAGGACTATAACAAAGAGCACGGCATCACACCGCAGGGTATCCGCAAGGCAGTGAGGGATATCACGGAGCGCGTTAAAGCGGCGGCGGTGGCGGAAAAGAAGGGCGAATATAAGTTCGGCGCCCCGGCATCCCGCGAGGATATGGCGCGCATGGTACGCGATTTAGAGACAGAGATGAAACAAGCCGCTAAAGCTTTAGAGTTTGAGAAAGCGGCTTTGATAAGAGACAGGATTGTGGAACTGCGCAAGGAAATGGTGATAGAAGATGGCCAGCAATTTACGAGGAAGCGATAGACACCGACCTTTTCTCTTAATCTCCTCTCCGTTGACAGAGAGGAGACAATAGAATCTTAGTGGAGTTGAAGATGGTTGAAGAAGGGCAAACACCAGAGACGAGGCAGGAAGCGCGGGAAGAGAAGCTGCGGAAGAAGAAGCAAAGGATGAAGCAGCACGGGAGGGGTTTGGGGAAGATTTATAAGGATGCAGTGGAGAAGCGGGAGAAGTAACAAAACGTCAAGATGTTACGCTCTTCTCAATGCAAAAACTCAGGTTTATAGTGTGAAATGGCTACATATTAATTACCGTTTAATTACCGTGGT
>CAIWTG010000233.1 GCA_903915565.1 uncultured Chloroflexota bacterium | reverse complement strand
GGCCCTTTCGATTTATATTTTTACACCATCAGCCTGAATAAGGGAGGCAAATAATATGGATATAGCATTAAAAGAAAATTTCCTTAAACTCTGGAAAAAGTATTTTAATAACGCTCCTTTTCCCATCACCTTTTACTACACCGACCAACCCGCTAATGCCGAAATCGTTAAGCCCGGCTCGGTGCCGCGGTGCATCATCGGGGGGTTGGTGAAAGTGCAGCGCGGAGAATCTCTAGCCTTCGATGCAAAAGCCGTCGTCTGTGAAGGCGGTAAAAGGTGCCTCGGCTTTGGCGAAATGAACATGCCCAACTTCGAATATTTCCTCTCTTACGGGATACCGGGCAAGCTCGAGGGAGAACGCTATAAAAAGACGCCGGAAATGGTCAAAGAGTATATGAAAAAAGGCGCGCCGAATTTTAATGCTCCGGCAAAGTATATCGTCTTTAAACGTTGGGACAAACTGGATAAAGACGATGAGCCTGAAGTCGTCATCTTCTACGCCGAGCCGGACGTTCTTTCCGGGCTTTTCACGCTGGCCGTCTATGATGAAATAGACCTGGCTACAGTGGCTGCACCCTTTAGCTCCGGCTGCGGTTCCATCATCCAGTATCCTTATTTAGAGAATAAATCCGAACACCCCAGGTCATTCATCGGCATGTTCGACTCATCGGCGCGGCCGTTCGTTGAGAAAAATACTTTAACTTTCGCTACCCCGATGAGCAAGTTCAAGAGAATGGTAGATAACATGGAGGAGAGCTTCCTCATTACGCCATCATGGGCGAAGATACAGAAACGCATTAAATAAAAGGAGACCCCTATGACGAAAATCAGTTTGGTTAAAACCAGCGATAGAACAACCGGTACGCAAAAAGCCGTCGACCTGCTAAAGATAAATCCGGTGAAGGGTAAGGCGGTAGTTTTAAAACCCAACTTCAATACAGCCGACCCCGCCCCCGGCTCCACCGATTACGATACGCTGCATGCTTTAATTAAAAAACTGCAAGAAATGGGCGCGAAGAAAATCACTTTGGCGGAACGCAGCGGGCCCGGTCCCTCTACACACGATAATATGGAGAAAAAGGGCATCTTTAAAATGGCGCAGGAGCTGGGCTTCGACATTCTGGATTTGCAGGCGATGCCCCAAGACGGCTGGGTGCTGGTAAAGCCTAAAGGCAGCCACTGGAAGGACGGCTTCCTCTTTCCTAAAATATATCAACAAGCCGAATCAATCGTGACGACGTGCTGCCTTAAGACCCACCAGTTCGGCGGTCATTTTACGCTATCGTTAAAGCTTTCGGTGGGCATGGTGCCGCCGGGGTTAGGCCCGGGCGGGCCGGGGGCTTCTCCCTACATGAACGAACTGCACTCCTCGCCGCATCAACGGGATTTGATTGCCGAGATAAACACGGCATATAGTCCGGACTTAATCGTGCTGGATGGGGTGGAGGCTTTTGTGGAGGGAGGACCGCACATCGGCAAGCGGGTAAGGGCTAACGTGATGCTGGGCGGGACCGACCGCGTGGCGATAGACGCTGTGGGCGTGGCGATTTTGAGGCAGCTGGGAACGACACCAGAAGTAAGTAAAGGCAAGATATTCGAGCAGGACCAGATTAAGCGGGCGGTGGAACTGGGGCTGGGTGTTAAGTCCGCCGACGAGATAGAGATTGTGACCGGCGATAAAGAAAGCGAAGAATATGCCGAGGTGATAAGGGGGATATTGGGGAGCGGATAAATGAACCATGCGTTATGTGACTTTAGTCCTTTTTGACAATTATTTTCCCAGTTATTATTGACACAAGACCAATAATAGGTCTAAAATAACATCCCTTACATGGAATAATAATTTTAAGGAGGCTAGTATGAAAAAGTCACTCAAAATTCTCGTCTTGGTCGCAACTCTAGTGATAGTTGCGGTACTCGCCGTTGGCTGCGCCGGCGCCGTGGGACCCGCAGGACCCGCCGGACCAACAGGAGCAACCGGCGCACAAGGACCAGCAGGACCGGCAGGGGCAATAGGGCCAGCAGGACCACAAGGACCAGCAGGACCGACAGGTTCAACCGGCGCAACAGGGCCAACAGGTCCAGCAGGAGTGGCAGCACCAAGTATGATAGTTGCTATGGGCACCGTTGATTTCGGGGGAAATTTATTCAACGCCATCGGTGTCACTTCAGTTGTCTGGAATTCTACCACAAAATATTGGGTGATAACACTAACTGGTATCACCTACTTTTACGCTGACTATGTAACCATCGCGACAGCGAATGATGGTTATGCTACTCAAGGTAGCGTCAGCGGCAAGTTACTTATAATAATATATGATTCAACCGGAACGGCGGTAAAGGATGGTTTCTCCTTTATTGTTTACACATCCGCACCTTAGTCACCAGTGAATTGAATATATTACGTCTTAAAACCAATTGAATCCGGAAATATGGATTAACACGGTTGCCGATGTTATATGCGTCGGCAACCGTTGTTGTTTTCTTTACCCGCCACTACCGTATCGTGTAAAATAAAGCCAACATGGAAAAAATCGCCATTATTTCCGACATACATGGCAACCTGCCCGCTTTGGAAACCGTCCTTAAAGATATCAAAAAGCGCAACATCAAGCGCATCTTTTGCCTGGGCGACCTGGTCGGCAAAGGTCCCGATTCGGTTAAAGCGACGGACATCTGCCGCGAAATCTGCGAGGTAGTCCTGCTGGGCAACTGGGACTATTTTATGACGGACGGCGGGGACTTCCCGATGTTCCGCTGGTACCGCCAGCAAATTGGCAAGGAACGGCTGGACTACTTAAGAAACCTGACGCCGGTTTTCAATTTCTATATCAGCGGCAGGAAAGTTAGATTATATCATGCCTCGCACATCGGGGTGGCGCACCGCGTGCAAATGTACGACCCCGAGGATAAACACCTGGCGATGTTCACCAATACCGAGTTTACCGGCGACGACTTCCAACCGGATACCATCGGCTACGGCGATATTCATAGGACCTACCTGAAAAACATGAAAGGCAAGGTGCTTTTTAACGCCGGCAGCGTGGGCAACCCCCTTGACGAACCCACGGCGGCTTACGTCATCATCGAGGGTAATTACGGTGAGAACAAACCCGGTTATTTTTCAATTCAAACGATACGCCTGCCTTACGATATCGAGCTGGCGATTAAGCAGGCGCGCGACGCTGCCATGCCACGAATAGAACTAAAACTCTACGAAGAAGAACTGCGCACCAGCCTGTACCGCCGCGATGAGTTGATGAAGGCGTGGGAGCGCAAGAAGAAAAAACAAAAATAATTCACGCACCTACTTTTAGATAATATGAACAAACGCCTCGTACTCACAGCTTGTTTTTTGACGGTTTTCATCGCCTACGCTGTCAGGTACGGCTATGGTATTTTGCTGCCGGAAATGCTCAACTCGCTGAATATCACCAAGACGGACGCGGGCGTTATTTTCTCGTCGTTTGTCATAGCTTATACCATAGCATCACCGGGATGCGGCTATATCGCCGACCGTTACGGCTCACGGTGGCTGCTGGCGTCATTCGTCGCAGCACTGGGCATCGGGGCTTTCCTAATGTCTTACGCCACATCTATTCTTCAAGCCTCGTTGTTCTTTACACTGGCGGGCATGGGTTCGGCGGCATGCTGGGCGCCGGTAATGGCACTGGCGCAGAAATGGACCAGCCATGAGCACCGGGGAAAGACTCTGGCTTTTATCGACATTGGCAGCGCTTTAAGCATCATTGCCATGGCGGCGCTGGTGCCGGTAATTATCCGGAATCTGGATTGGCGGGCGGGTTGGATGATACTAGGGTTGGTTGCCATAGCGATTGGCGTTTTTAACTTCCTGGTGGTAAAAAACCCGCCGGAGGAACAATTTGAAAACCGAAAAGCGCCTGAAAAGGCTGGAATTCCGCTGTCAATGTTATTAAAGAGCAGTAAGTTCTGGCTGTTGGGGCTGGGATACCTTTTCACCGGATTTTCTATACTGGTGCCGTTTACGTTTTTAAACACATATGCGGTACAGGAACTTAACCTATCTTATGACGTCGCCAGCTACATGATGATTGCCCTGGGAATTGGGGCCATAGTCAGTAAAGTTGTTATCGGGCCTCTATCGGATAAAAACGGGCGGCTAAAGATGATTTTCCTTTGTGGGACATTGATATCTCTGGGGTGCCTGGGTATGGCGTATGGAAATACTGCCACTCTGTTTATTGCGGTATGCATCTTTGCCTTGGGGTATGGCGTGGTCTGGGCATTATACGCCGCGGCGGCGTCGGACTATTTTGCCAAAGAATCATCCGGCACTATTGTCGGCATATGGACGTTATTTTTAGGAGTTGGGTCGGTAATATCACCCATAATTGCCGGCTGGGTGGCAGACTTTACCGGTACGCTGACCTGGTCTTTTGGAGTAGGAGCGGCGGGGGGATTAGTTTCGGTCCTGCTATTAGTGCCACTCTGGCAACGCAAACAGATATAGTCTTTTGCCATTCGGCATAAGTTTACGCTACAATATATCCCATGCTGGCAAAAGTAATCAGCGGGGCAATCGTTGGGCTGGACGGCGCGATTGTAGAAGTTGAAGTTGACATCCTTTCCGGTCTGCCCAAAGTCATCATCGTCGGGCTGCCGGATACCGCCGTGGAGGAAAGCAGCGAACGCGTACGTTCCGCCATCAACAACTCCGGCGGTAAATTCCCGATGCAGCGTATCGTGGTGAACCTGGCGCCGGCCGACCTCAAGAAAGCGGGACCGGCCTACGACCTGCCCATCGCCGTAGGCATCCTTTTAAGCTCCGAACAGGTTGCCGCCGATGTAGCTGACACCATGTTCGTGGGGGAGCTTTCGCTGGACGGGACTTTACGCCACACCAACGGCGTCCTGCCGATGGTCGCCCTGGCTAAAGACGAGGGCATCCCCAACGTTATCGTGCCGGAAGCAGACGCCAAAGAGGCAGGTTTGATTGACGGCGTAAATATCATCCCCATCAGCTCGCTAGCCCAATTGGTCAGCTATTTGCGCGGGGAGATACCGGCGCCGTCCGTCTCCAGCGAGAGCAAAATCGCCGAGAACATACCGCTGCTGAATTATACCAACCTAGCGGATATCAAGGGGCAGGAACACGTTAAGCGCGCTCTAGAGGTGGCGGCGGCGGGGGGACACAACGTAATCATGTGCAGCCCGCCGGGCAGCGGTAAGACGTTACTGGCGCGCGCCCTCCCATCCATTTTGCCGCCCATGACCAATGAAGAAACGCTGGAAGTTACTAAAATTTACAGCGTCAGCGGGCTCTTGCCGGCTGATACACCGATGATTAGGCAGCGACCTTTCCGTTCTCCCCATTACACGATATCCAACGCGGGACTGGTGGGTGGGGGTCACTGGCCAAAGCCCGGCGAGATTAGCTTAAGTCACAAGGGAGTGCTTTTCCTCGATGAGCTGCCGGAATTCGGCAACTCTTTACTGGAGGTTCTGCGCCAGCCGCTGGAAGACAAAATGGTCACCATCAGCCGCGCGCAGGGGCGGGTCACCTTCCCCTCGAGCTTTATGCTGGTGGGCGCGATGAACCCCTGTCCTTGCGGCTACTACGGCGACCCTTTCCACAAGTGCACCTGCCCCAGCAGTATCGTCGCGCGCTATCAGCGCCGCATCAGCGGGCCGTTTATCGACAGGGTAGACATCTTCGTCGAGGTGCCGCACATCGACTACGAAAAACTAACGGACAAGCGGATGGGCGAGACATCGGAACAAGTACAGGCGAGGGTAACCAAAGCCCGCGAAACACAGCTAAAGCGTTTCAGCGGCTCCAAGCTGACCTCCAACGCCGAGATGACGCCCGCCGAGATACGCGAGTTCTGCCACGTGGAAGATGCTGCCACTGCCCTGCTCAAAGCCGCCATGAAACAGCTTTACCTCTCCGCCCGCGCCTTCCACCGCATCCTTAAGTTAGCGCTAACGATAGCCGATTTAGAAGGCGGCGACATCATTAAAGCCAACCACATCGCCGAGGCGGTGCAGTACCGGCCGCGACGGACGGAGTAAGTAATAAATCCCCGTCTACCCATATCCACCAATCTTAACCGGAGGTTACCATTATGATAAAAACGAAGAAATATGACATGGATGTGGTCGTGGCGGGGGGAGGGGTAGCCGGC
>CAIWTG010000232.1 GCA_903915565.1 uncultured Chloroflexota bacterium | reverse complement strand
AGCAAACGGATTTGCCGTTGTGCTTTGCCAGGGTTCGTTGATCGATACCTATCCATTCAGCCAAGCTGTTGAGCGGGGCTTCCAGAGGCCCAAATGCGAACTTACTGCCCTTGGGAGGATCATCAGTGAACCATTTGTTGTCGCCTGAGCTGTTAGTCCAATATACAATATTTACAGCGGCGCTAATCCAATTCGTGGTGCGTGTAAGCGTTGAATTGTTAACTACAATATTCTTGGCAGTGGCGTTAGAATCAATAACATTAAGGTAATTCATTCCTACAGCATAGCCATTGGTCAAGTCAACGGTAAATGCAGTGCTGGCTGTGCCTGACTGGAAGTTAAGCAAACTGCCGCTTGCACCTTGCAAAGTCATATTGCCGGCAACCGTAAGCGTTTTTGCGGCTTCAATCTTAATCGTCTTGCCGGCAACAGTGGAGGTTAAATTATAAAGCGGAATGGTATTTACGCCTGTGCCGGAAGTAATCGCGTACATATTCGAAGTTAAGCTGTTTGCGCCGGTAATCTGCAGCGTGGAAGTGCCGGGATTAAGCGCCATGCCGCGTAGGTCAAAATCTCCTGCCACCTTAATCGTGTTTGCGCCGAAATTAAAAGCAGCGGTGTACGTACTATTAGTGCTATTGTAGAATTTGCCGCCAATATCCCAAGCCCCTGTCGCGGTAAAAGTGGCGGTTGTCTGCGAAACGGCAAAATCACCGGTTGTAGTAAAAGCGCGCTGGCTGATCGCGGAAGTTATTCCTCCAAAGTTAATCGTTCCTCCGCTAACCGTAGCTCCGCTTTCCTGATAAATTGGGTCGGTAGCCGCGGCAGAAATATACCAAAGATAACTTCCTGAACCTATAGTGATTATTGAATTGCCACGTTGAACAACCTGATTTTTAATCCTCATGGTAATCGAATTAGCAATAGCGGAATTTTTTCCAGTAGCCACTTCAAAATTGTTAACCCCTGACGACCCCCAAGAACTAATCGTCCCGTTTGCTACTGCCTTCCAAGTACCGCTAGAAGTAATCGTGCCGGCAGTATATGCCATGTTTGTAAGATTCACCGTTTGTCCGCCGTCATTAATCGTCCCGGCATTAATCGTAATTGTCCCGCTGACAATTATCCCTTGCGCCAAGGTTAGTGTGCCGGTGTAACCGGTATCTAAAGTAAGGTTGGCGACTGTCGTATTGGCCACTCCTGTATCGAAACTGCAGTTTGTGGTGGAGGCAGTATTAAAGATAACCGAGTCGGTGGAAATTGGAACGGCGCCGGTTGACCAGTTAGCCGCGTTTGACCACAAACCGTTGCCTGAGCTGTTAGTCCAATAGACAGTGCCTGCGCTACCAAAGATCCAGTTGGTATTTCCGCTGACATTGGTAGAGTTATAGGCGACAATAGTTTTTCCTGAGACATTAGAGTCTTTGACACTTAGATAATTCATACCGGTAGCTGTGCCCGCAACATTTAAATTTGCGGCAGTGCCGGCGGTGGTAGAGTTTAAGGTTAAAAGATTGACACCTGTTCCGGTTCCGGCAAGGCTTAAGTTATTGGTTACGGTTACGGTCTTGGTTGCTTCAAAGTTAATGGTCTTGCCTGCCGCGGTTGAGGTTAAATTGTAGAAGGTATTGTCCCCATACACAGAACTAGTACCGACGCTGTTTAAAATGACGGTTGAGGTGCCGGGGGTAAAGGAGGCTAAGCCTGAGCGTGTAAAATTCCCTCCTACCGTTAGATTATAGGTAGCTGCGTTAAATGCTCCTTGAGTTAAGGTAAAAGCGCTGGTAGTCGTCAGTGTGCTCGCCAAGGTTACTGTGCCGGTGTAACCGGAGTCTAGAGTAAAATCCAACATCGAGGCGGTAATATCCCAAGTACAATTTTTACTGGATAATTCGCAGAAAATAACAGAGCCAGCAGTTGTTGGTACTACGCCTCCCTGCCAGTTTGCCACAGTTGAATCTGAATTATCACTGCCTTCGCCGCTCCAGACAAATGCTGTGCTGCTGGCAGAATAATAACCTATACCCATTGGCCCGGTACCGCTCGTGCCGCCGGTAAACAGGCCATTCGGAAAAACACCCATTGGCCCGGTACCGCTCGTGCCGCCGGTAAACAGGCCGCCTGGTAAAGTAGTGCCACCCGCGGCTGTCCCGGAGCCGGTTGCGCCTTTGTCAGTAGAAACCGTGCCGGAATAACCACTATTGCTATTATAATAAACCGCCACCCGGCCGCCGCCGCCTGCGCCGCCGGAACCATTCACTGCGCTCCCGCCGTTGGCGCTGATATTGCCGCTTCCGGTAAGCACATTGGTATCCAGATAAATGCTCCCGCCGGAGCCGCCGCCGCTTCCGTTAGTATCGCCTGTGCCGTCCGCGCCATTAACGGAAACCGGGCCATTTAATGTCGTTGTGCCAGAAACAATAAATTTAATCGCCCCGCCGCCTGCGCCGCCGGCAGTAGATGCTCCTCCGCCGCCGCCAGAGCCATTGTTAATAGGAAGGCTATTATCACCATAAGCGGCCCCGCCAGAGCCAGCATTACCTGCTCCATCGCCGCCTGCGCCGCCGTAACCCGCGCCGCCGCCAGATTTACTCGCGCTGCCTGCCAACCCCTTGCCTGTGCCTGCGCCGTCAGAAGTTGCCGCGCCGCCTGCTGAGCCTTTGCCATTAGCGGTAATTGCCGCAGTGGATTCCACGATTAAATTAGTAGCCGTAATGGTAATCGGAGCTGATCCAGCCGCAGACGAATCTATAGTTAAAGTTTTGCCGGCTTTAACAGTAAGTGTGCCGTAAATTATTTGGTCTCCGGTCCAAGTGGTGTTTGTGGTAATATCCAGATCTGTAGGGCTGGAGTAAACCTTAGGCCATTGAGACAATAAGAAGCACGCTGCCGCGCTGGCTAACAACGCCATCCCCACTGCTCCTATCGTAATCGCCCTTCCCTTCATCAATTTACTCATCTTTATTACCCCATCTCTTCGTCATTCCTGCCCCGCTCTCCCGGCCATTGCGCACTTTATCCAATGGCAACAACACATCTTTAAGCAAACCGCCAAAACGCTCATCTCTTTCCATCAAATCATTAAACATATTTAACCGCAAACCATTTGTGTTGGCATAACTGCTATGCGCCGCCCAGCAGCGCACGGAATCGCGTATCTGGCTTTCTCTGATCCGCCCACAATCTAATAAATAGCCAAATTTATTTAACCGTTTTTTAAAACGCCTGACATTATCTGTTGCCAGCTTTCTATGATTTTTAAATATCCTGAACCCCAGGAATTTAATCCCATTTTTAGTATTGTATATCTGCGATTTTCCTTCGTGCAATTCGAGTGCCAGCTTAATCTTTAAAAAATTCCTTATCCTTGTTTTAAATTCAACAAGTTTTTCCCTGTCATTTTCAAAAATAATGAAATCGTCCATATAGCGGATATAGAATTTTGCCCTCAAATCAAATTTCACGAAGTAATCCAACTCATTTAAATAAAGATTGGCAAAGAACTGGCTGGTCAGATTGCCGATGGGCAGGCCCTTTTTCTCCCCTGCGTAAGCAGCCGAATCAATAATCCCGTCTGAAAGCCATAACAAATCCTTATCTTCAATTCTTTTCCGTAAAATACCTTTGAGTATGCCGCGGTCAATGGAAAAAAAATATTTCTTTATATCCCCATGTAAACAAAACGCGTTTAGCCTTAAAAATTTCTGCGCCCAATCTATCGCCTTATGTGCCCCTCTGTTTTTCCGGCAGGCGTAAGAATGATAAATAAAACTCTTATCGATTAACGGCTCAATAACGTCATGCACAGCATGATGCACAACCCTGTCCTTAAAAGGCGCGGCTGAAATCCTTCGCTCCTTGGGGTCATACACCGTAAAAACCCGGTATTTCCCATGATTATAAGTTTTTTCCTTCAATTCCCTGTGCATCTTTTCTATCTCCTCTTCAAGATAAAAATTAAACTCTGCTACTGAATCAGTGTATCTTCTGGCTTTCGCGGCCATATAAGCCGCCCGATAAAGATTCTCTTTTGAAATTATCTTAGGATAAATATCGCTTATCTTTATCATATCTGCCTTTTAAACATACAACCCAGAGGTTTTGGCAAGCCGCACGCCGTTATTGTTATTGCGATTCGCATTAGTGTTCGCCGCGTTGTTACGGTCAGAGACACGGGCGTTGGTGGCATCATTGTTCCAATTGCCGCCGCGGTAGCCAGAGCTAACACCACTTTTACGGCGCTAAACCATTGTGAATTATGCTGCGATACTTTTTTCTTCCACTTCATCCCGTCATCCCCGCTTTCGCGGGGATGACAAATAGATACAGGAATGACAACATGGAAGAAGGATACAGCGCCTGAACCTCTCCGATTGTACTCCGCTCCTGACATCCGTGAACATCAGGATTTTGGTCTTCTATATTCAAAGAACAGATGATTTAAGCCATCCGCCAACCATCCTCCCAACCTCAATGGTTGACTGACAGAAAAAATCATAACTTTTAAGGTTAATATATTTCATATCTTTGGTAATTCTCATCATAAAACGTAAAAAATCAAGCTTTAAATTAACTTTTATCAAAATCTCTCTTTTATTTTTTGAATAAACCGCGTCTATCAATAATTCCAATATATCTAAAAGAATGCCCTCAATGCGGTCAGCCAGCAAAAATCTCTGGTCCTTTGGAAAATTCGCGATTTTTGGCAGCATCCAAAGAATTAACTGATAATGTTTTTCTACTACTGGTGTTATTGTTTTCATCTTACAGCCTCATTTCATTCGTCATTCCCGCACAAGCGGGAATCTCGCCAGTTTCTTTACTTCACGCTCAAAATACCTTTTTATCTCTTCCCACTCCGCGGCCTTAAGCATCTTGGGCATCTTTTCAGGTTCAGCATCATTAAAAAATACCAGGCTTTTTTGAATATGAATAATATTATTCGCCGCCGCTTTGCCGTATTTCTTATAGTAGAATTTTAAAATATCGCTTAATACATAACCCGCTTCGCAGATAAAATATAAATCAACAAAATCTCTTTTTGCCCCTCGAGAAGCTATGGCGTCTATTTTCATCGCCGCGATATCCCTAATGTCCGCTATTCTTAACGCTAAATAATTCAAAGAAGGAAAAATCAAAGGGTATTTATAATTAAAAAGGCTGAATTTCACTCCTTTGAATGTACCCAAAACCGTTCCTTTGTCTACCTGATAATCGGTAAAAGAACCCAATTTCGACAGATTAGCGGAAAAGACTTTTGGATTAAACTCTTTGGCCGTAAAAAAATCAAAATCCACGGAAACACGATGCCCTAATTGAAGCGCCGCCGCCGTGCCGCCCGCCAAATAAGCGTCCCGTAAGATATCCGAGCGGCCTAATGCGGCCAAAATGCCATTAGCTCCCCTGACAAGCGTTTCTTTAAACATACTACTTCCTTTCTAGGCACATCTAAAACAAGAACCCAATAATTTGCGCTTTTCTGAGAATAGCCGCGAAAATTAGATAAAACATTTATTATTTCTAACTTTTTAAAATTATCAAACATCCAATTAACAGCTCTTTCATCGCCATAATTTAAAATTCGCTTAAGGACATAAGCCCTGTTTTCCTTTGGATCTATCTCTTTAAAATCCACGTCCCAAAAATAACTTTTTAAAAACTCAGGCAATTCTTTCATCTTTTATCCCTTCTTCAAACTCACTTACCCTCATCCCCGCGTACTTCCCGTCATCCCCGCCCCCGTTTTCACGGGGGTAAACTCCAGCGGGAATCTGCTTTGTGTGTCATTGCGAGCGACTGCGAGGCAAAGCCGAAGCAGAAGCGAAGCAATCTCAAAAACCCAAAATACCAAAGAGCTACCAAACCTCTATGGAGAGGTTCTGGCAAGCCGCACGCCGAGATCGCTATCGCGACCCGCAGCAGTGCTCGCCGCGATGATACGGTCAGAGACACGGGCGACGGGGGCACCACTGATCCAAGCGCCGCCGCGGTAGCCAGAGCCGGTTGCACCTGTTCCCGGCCAAAGACTAACATCGGCATTTCCGTTAGCATCAAGAGCGCCATTACCATGCAAACCTGTAAATAACCTGCCGGTGGCGTTTCCTACAGTTACCGGCCGCTTCCAGAGGTTGCCGGAGAGTTCCATCACGCCGTAAAAGCTGGCGCCAGCGCTATAGCGAGAAGAAGAACTGGTGGCGGCAAAACCTGAACGTACCGGTCCGGCGACACCACCGCTGTAAAGACAATTGCCGCCATTCGTAGCGGTTTCATTATTCGCGCCGCTATTCGTGGGGCCGGAAGCTGAGGCAGTAGCAGTAGCTGAGCCAAAGGCGTATTCACCGGCTATGGGATTAGCGGTACCGCGGCAGGCCTTTTCATACTCTAATTCCGTCATTGGCCGTAAACCTGCCCAATCCGCATAAGCGATTAAGTCCGGCCAGCTAAGATAATTACAGGCGATGAATTCGCCGTCAGTGGGTTCATTGGGAATGCCGTTTCCATTAAAGTCGCAGTAAAAAATTATCGGGTTAGTCGCGTGAATAGTTGCGTCACAACGTATCCCATTGCGATAGTTAGAGCCGGAAGCGATATTAGCGGCAATATTGGTGTTTGGCATAACATACCTATTGGTTACGGATGTTGTGCCGGAGGCTAAAGTTGTTCCATTCCCTGCCCTTTGGTTTTGCTGGGTACGGGTAAGCGTATTCAGAAAATCCCGGTATTGGCCCTGGGTAAGATCGTATTTCATGATGTAGAATGCCTGGTAACCCTTGGGGAACGCGGCGGGCAGGTTTACCGGCGCAGCGCTTGGCGCTGCTGCATCAGTAAAATCGTCGGCGGTAGCCATTCCGGAATGGCTGCGGTTGCCCAGGCCTCCCGGCCCGAGCGTAATCGCATTTTCGCTGGCAATGTTAAAAGGGGTAGTCGCGCCTGCCGTAGAAAACTGGCCGGTAACAGTAGTTGCCGTGCCGTCGCCCACGGAAAACGCACCGGCCGGGATACGCACCATCTCTAAGGCGAAGACTT
>CAIWTG010000231.1 GCA_903915565.1 uncultured Chloroflexota bacterium | reverse complement strand
TCCACCATTATCATCCCCAATAAAAAGCTGCGGGACGGATTCCAGGAAGCGGGCGTGGCGCACGGCGTCAACCTCTTTGGGCTAACCGCCATGGAGGCCGCTTACCGCTTTGGAGATGAATGGCTGGAACAACTGCTCGACTATCTACAGGGAAACCTGGATTTTATGTTGAAATACTTTAAAGAAAATATCCCCAAAATCAGCGTTATCCAGCCGCAGGGTACTTACCTGCTCTGGTTGGACTGCCACGCGCTGGGTATGGACGATAAAGCTTTAAGCAGCTTCATGAAAGAAAAAGCTAAAGTGGGGTTTGACGACGGCACCATGTTCGGGGCGGGAGGCTCGGGGTTTGAGCGGATGAACATTGCCTGTCCCCGCTCAATACTCAAGGACGCCCTGCAGCGTATTGAAAAAGCCGTTAACGCACTATAAGAAAGGATACATTATAACTAACTTGCGTTACGCCAAAAACATCGTCACCGAAACCAGGGAATACACCAAAGAAGAAATGGCGATGCTAGAAGAGATGATGAAAAAGAACCCCATAAAGTCGACCATTGAAATGGAACGATTGTTATGGATGGACGACACCAAGGTGGAAGGCGCCACGTTCTATATGGAGTGCATTTGGCTGTGGGGCGGCAAGACAACATCCGGCACGACGGAAGAGCCGCACCAGCACGCCCATGACGAGGTCATCGGCTTTATCAGCAGTGATGCTGACAACCCCAAGGAACTGGATGCCAAGATGGAAATACTGCTCGGGGATGAGACGCACTGGCTGACCAAGAGCTGCCTGGTGCATATCCCGGCGGGTATGAAGCACTGTCCCCTCACCTTCCGCGAGGTGAACCGGCCAGTGTTTTTCTTCACCCTCATGCCGATAAGTCGGTATGGGAGAAAAACTGAAAATCTGGAAGGCAGAAAAGAGCCGGAAATTAAGATACCGGAATTTAAAGCTCCTCCCAAGGACGCCATCGGGTCATGCTACGCCCGGTACATCATCACCGAACCAAAGCGCCACGGGCCGCCGCCGGATAAAAGCAAGCCCAAGCCGCCGCCGAAGGCTAAAACCACCCAGATAGTATCGCTGGACAGCGATGTATCACCGGGGGCTTTTTACGTGGACTTTGTCTGGATATGGAGCGGCGATATGAAGATGGCCGCGCCCCATGCCCACGACTGGGATGAAATGATAGGCTTTATCGGACTGCCGGAGAGTAAAGCAAACCCGCGCGGCATTAACGGCAAGGTGACCATAAAACTTGGAGATGAAACACACAACATTAAGCAAAGCTCGCTGGTGTTTGTGCCTAAGAACGTAAGCCACTGCCCCATCCAGATGAAGGGAATTAAAACGCCAATGCTTCTTTTTACCATCGGCAACATCCCGCTCTGGACCGAGCAGGGGAAAAAATAAACAGCCAAACCCATAACCAGCCTTGACAAAAGAACATTTGTTCTATATAATTAATGACTGTCGAGGCTAACTATGAGAATATTTTGTGTGCTGCTGCTCCACTTCCCCTGGCGGTGCGAGGTCCGGAAGAATCCGGATATCGCCGCCCGTCCGTCTATAGTGGTGCAGTCTAAAGATGCTAACAGCTCGCAAAAGCTGGTGCTAGACTGGTCGCCGGAACTGGCGGGACGCGCCTGGGATATGCCCCTCCAGCAGGCGCTCGCCCGCCATGATGATGTTGCCATTATCCAGTCGGATATCCCCTTTTACCGGACGGCCTTCAGCCAGGTACTGGACGCATTGGAACAGATAAGTCCGCTGGTGGAAGGCGCCGACCCCGGCCACATTTACATCGGCGTAGATGGTCT
>CAIWTG010000230.1 GCA_903915565.1 uncultured Chloroflexota bacterium | reverse complement strand
TGGGTTGTTAGTGATACTTCTGGTAATATTCTTTCGTAGAGTCATCTTTTGCAGATGACGGTGCATACTTCTCCATCTTAGGCAAGTTTACGCCTTGCTTCACCAGGTTAGTCCGTAACGCTTTGTAGTCCACTTTACGCGGTTCTATACCGGCTTTGACAGCTAAAGCCGCCGCGGTGCCTGCTGCCTGACCATAAGCAATACAGTGCGGGATAATATTGAAGGTCTCATTTATCGTGTCCGCCGAGGAAAATGCCCGCCCCGCCACCAATAATCCGTCCACACTTTTAGGTACCAGGCAGCGATAGGGGACGCAAAGAGTTGGGTGGTTGTTAGAGATATCGCCGTAATCGTTATTGGCTAATACGGCAATCGTGTCTTCGAAAATCTCGTCGGATTCCAGGTCTTTTTCCGATAAAGTGTATTCCCCGATAATACGCCGCCCGCCCTGCGTGCCCAGCTGGGGGGCAGTTAACATAATAAATGCCTTTTCAAAACCCGGCATATATTTCTTCATAAAGTCGTGGGTGATAATTGCCCGCCGCCGAGCTTCAACGTCAATTTTCGTCAGTTGTTCCACGTCCATAGCGTCAGTACGCTGGGGCTGCGGCTGCATGGAGTGATACCAGACGGTGTTGGGCTGGTTTTTCAAAATGCCCTTAAAGAAAAACGGATACCCACCGAGTTTGCCGAGTTCCTGCATCAGCTCTTTGTGTTTTTCCGGCTGGGAGGCTTTGAATTTATCGAACTTCCTCAAGTTGATGTTAGTCATCCACCAGACGAACGCCAGCCAGGCGGTGCGGCGCTTGTTGTCGCAAACGTTGTCAAACTCCGCCCCGGCCGCCACAAACAGGTCGCCATCTCCGGTAGCGTCAATAATTACCTTACCGAGTATAGCTTGCCGACCGCTCTTGCTTTCAAAAAAGACGCCCTTGACGGCGTTATTCTCCATAATGACCTGTGTGCCCCAGGAGTGCAGTAAAAGCTCCGACCCTGCCCCCAAAACCATGTCGTTGAGTTCTGTTTTTAAAATTTCGGGGTCGACCACGGCGGAGTAAAGCACATGCTGTTGTCCTGCCAGGTCTTTACGGACGTAAAACCACCCCAGGTTGGCGTCGAGGTAAGAGTCCACCGTCTTTTTGTCGGCGGAGCCGCGGTCTTTCTTTTTGGTATAGGAAGTCGCACCGCGCTTATCCAGCCGGTTGAGTAGTTCCATGGTCAGCCCGTAAATGTGCTGCTTACCGGTAATATCGGAGAGGTTGGGGATAATGTTTACCAAGCCACCCGTCGCCATGCCGCCCAAGTGACCGTATCTCTCAATTAAAACTGTCTTAGCGCCGCTGCGCGCCGCGCTGATAGCTGCGCTAACGCCACCCGGGCCACCACCCACTACAACGACATCCACTTCCCTCCAGACTTTAATGTCGCGGGCTGGTTCTCTGACTGTTTTCATGGCTGGCAACCTCCAAAAAGAAAAGGGGTAGTTTTTACCTACCCCTTATCATAATTGTCTTTAACTAAAACGTCTAGTGCGGCGGTGTAAAGGAAGGGCCGACTATTGCAGGACCCGTGTATTTGTAGTCAACCTTTTTAGTAACATCCGGCAGCGGCACGCCCTGTTTAGCCAGCTGTTTCTGGAGGGCTTTGATATCCACCTTTTTCACGCCCACACCGGCGCTTAATGCCATGGCGGAGGCAGTACCGGCGGCTTCGCCGAAAGCAATACAGTGCGGGATGAGGTTGAAGTAATCCTGGACGTGCTTATCGGAGGAGAAGGCGCGGCAAGCCACCAGGAAGTTGTCCACATTCTTCGGCAGCAGGGCGCGGTAGGGGATATACATATTGGGATGAGCCAAAGAATCGTTCCCGCGGTCGAGGTCGGGGAAGACGGCAATAGTGTCCTCGAACGGCTGGTTGTCGTTCAGGTCTTTTTCGGTCAGCCAGTATTCGCCGACCATGCGGCGGCTGGAACGCGTGCCGAGCTGCGGGTCGGTAAGGACGAGGAATGCTTTTTCAAACCCCGGCACATTTTTCTTATAGAACTCAATCGTCTTGCCGGCAATTTTGTGTCCCAGAAATTCAACGCGGGTAAGTTCTTCAACGTCAATCTGGCTCTTGTTGGGGTAACGGCTGTGGAACCAGACCATCGATTCCTGGTCGGGCAGGTTGCTGGTCATAAAGCCTCCCTGTCCGCCGTATTCATTGGCCTGGCGCATCAAATCCATGAATTCCTTCATGTGGTCGCGGCGGAATTCCGTTGTCTTTTGATAGTTCACCCCGCCGATCCAGAAACAAACGGCGAGGTTAGCGATACGGTAATGTGCCGGAATCTCAGTTTCGCATTCGATATTGGCGTAAGGGAACAGGTCGCCGTCGCCGGTGGAGTCAATAATGATTTTACCGAGGATTGCCTGCCGGCCGGACTTGCTCTCGATAATCACGCCCTTGCAGTGATTGCCTTCCATGATAGGCTCGGTGCCCCAGGCATGACAATAGGTTTTAATTTTGGCTTCGTCAATCATTTCATTAAGGATTATCTTGGAAATTTCAGCGTCGATAATGGCGGCGTAGGAAACGCGGTCGAGCCGCGCGTAGAAAAAGCTGCGCTGGAAGTAATACCTGACGAGCTCTTTATCCATGGAGCCCCAGTGTTCTTTCTTGGGCATGTCCACGGCGTTGCGGGCTATCAAGCGGTCAATCCACTCCTGCGTGATGCCGGCGATTTGCTGTTTACCGGTAAGATCAGCCAGCTGGGGAATAATCGTTACCAGGCCACCGGTGCCCATACCGCCGAGATAGCCATAGCGCTCGATAAGGACGGTGTCGGCTCCATTTCTGGCAGCGGAAACCGCCGCCCCGATACCGCCCGGTCCCCCTCCCACCACCACAACATCAGCCTGGCGGATAACCTGGGTATCGCGGGCTTTTTCACGTATATAATTGCCGTTTTTACTCATAACAACGCCTCCTGGTGTGGATTTACTATACCAGTTATACTAATCTATCCAAAAGCATATAAGATGTATCGCTATCCTGTCAAATCAACCCAACGAAGCAGGTATCTCGACAGTGTCGCGGTCGGGCATTACGCCAAAGCCGCCAGGAGAAATGACCAGGTAAACGAACACCACATCCAGACGCGGGTATCGTTTGTAGGAACGACGCCCGCGGCCCGGACGATAATTTATAACGGCGGAGCGGCTACTGCCATGGCAGCCGGCAACGCTTTATTTTTTCTTACGTGACGACGGCGGCGCAGGAGGCGGGGGCGGAGGTGGCGGAGCCGACGCAGCGGGAGGAGGTGTTTGGTATGTTGGAGGAGTTTGACGTGGCGGTGCCGAGCCTGGCGGACCCTGCGAAACAGTCCCCTTTGACCCAGCCATTGATTCGGCAAAATCTCCAACCAACAGCAGTTTGAAGTATTCGCCCTGGTAGGCTTTGTACATCAGCAATACCCACAGGATGAAACCGCAAATCCAAATAATGGAAATTAATATCCAGTGAAGCAAAGGTAGCCACCAAAAAACATAGGTAATGAGTGAAATGATACACAAAAAGCCAAAAACTATTATTGACTGGGCGGCATGGAAGCGAATCCATTTGTTCTTTTGCTCCATGACGAGGAAGACAACACCGGAAATCCAGCCGAACAGATAGCACAACAACCCGGCGACGTTAGGGGTAAGGTTCATCGTAGTTTCTGATGATGACGATGATTGTCCCCTACCTTTTTCCTTTTGGAGTTGTTCTCTGACTTCTACTCTGGCTTTCTCTTCTTCGTAGATTTTTTTTCTTTCCTCTGGTTTAAGCGGCATAGAACTGTCACCTCCTTAAATAGAATAATGATAAATTAAAACTATTATACATCAAGCCGTCAAATAGGTAAATGCGGGGCGTTATTGATTATTAAACCGACTATGCTGTATTATTCTTAACGATATAT
>CAIWTG010000229.1 GCA_903915565.1 uncultured Chloroflexota bacterium | reverse complement strand
TTTCTGAGAATTCCGAATACGATGCCGCCAAGGAAGATCAGGCTTTTAATGAAAAAAAGATAGCCGAGTTGGAAGCGAAACTGGCCTATGTGCGTATTCTTAATAATGAAGAGATGCCTAAAGACAAGATTTTGATCGGCGCGACAGTAGAGCTCGAGGATATGGATACAGAAGAGAAGATAGTGTATATGCTGGTTTCTGAGGTAGAGGCGGACTATAAGCAGGGGAAGATATCCGTTTCTTCGCCCGTCGGCCAAGGTCTGATGAACCACAAAGAAGGTGAAGCGATAGAGATAAAAATTCCGGCAGGTATTCTACGCTACAAAATATTAAAAATTTCGCGATAAAATCCCTCTCTAATTCCCCAAAAATCCTTGATATAGTAAAATATTACCTCTATAATAAACCCAGCTAAATAAGAGAGGTTTCCCCTCGGCTAATAGGAGAGGCACACCAGGATTATTTGCGATCATTTTAGTAATTATTTTTATTGTCAGCAGAATAGGCCAACTCATTAACAAAATCAAATGGATCAAAAAATTAGGAAAATTAAAATGAAAAAGTTAAATATCATTATGATCATGGCGGGTTTATTTGTTATGTGTTTAACACCGGTATTCGCCGATGACGCCGCTGACCTGAAGAAGCTCGAGCCGCTAAGCTCTTTGGAGCAGCCTATGTATGAAAAGGTAAAGGATAATGCGGCTGAACTGCACAAGTTTATAACAACCAGAGCATATGTCCGCGCGGCGTGGCAGTTTATTAAAGAACAGCATTTAGACCCGGAAAAACTCGGCGCAGATTTAGCCAGGTTTCCTTCTGTGCCTGAAGGGGTTGACATGTCGTATGCGGTTAATTTCGCGGACCAGCTCCTTCTCTACAATATAATGCTGTACCAGGGAATTGATTCAGGGACTCTATAACCAAGGGAAAATAAAATGTTTCTCAAAAACTCGTCCAAAAGATAGTTATCAATGTATCTCTGTTTACGCGTATATCCTAGCTATTAGCCAAAATTGGACTGCCCCAGTCAAATGTGTACCATTTTTAATCTGGTTATTAGCTTAGAATTCTCACAGGCAGGGTGTTGGACGGAGCCCTGGTGCCCGTAGTAGTCGATACAGTTTTCAAGCGGGGCACACCACTCTATGTGGTGGACAAAGCGGACATCCTGCTTCGCAGGCCCTTGCGCTTCGCGCAAAGATTTCATTAGATAGAAGTTTTAAGGTGTTCAAATTTCGCTGGATAAGAACTTAATGTGCTTATATTTCGCGAGGAAAACCCTCTCTAATTCCCAAAACCCCTTGATATAGTAAGATATTACCCCCTATAATAAAACCAGCTAAACAAGAGAGGTTTCCCCTCGTGAAACAGGAGAGGGACCCCAAAATATAATATTTGCACCGTGCGGTTTTAAGACCATGATCGATATTATCAATCATGGTCTTTTTATCTGTCGCTGTGTTAAAGAGTAGAAAAGTTTGTTTACAATTCATATACGGAAGCGATATAATTATAGCAATAATAAGGGGGCAACGCGATGAAGAATCTCCTTTCAGCGATCATAGTTTTGTCAATAGTTTACATGCTTTCGCCGCCCGCGTTCGCGGCCAACGCAGACTGGAAAGGTCTCACGAGTGACAAGTGGAATGTTGACGCCAACTGGGTCGGCGGTGTAAAGCCCAACGGGACCGAGAACGCACAAATTAATTATGACATCGGGGGAGGCCCCACCACGATTGATCTGGATCCACTCTCGGTGGGCACTGTCACAGTCGGTAGCATCAACTTCGAGAATACGCTTCATTTTCTAGTCCCTTACAAGATCGGTACGACGGCGCTTGGTCAGACGCTTATATTAGGCAACAACGGCTTTATTAATGTAGCTGGTGGAACTGGCAACGTCGTGAATACCCAAACGATCCAAGGCAGTGTCGTTCTGGCAGGCAATGGTAGATTCTCTAACTATAGCGGCAATGGCGGCGGCGGTCTACTGATCATTACCGGTGATGTCACAGGCGGTGCGACAGGCGCCCTTACCCTCGAAGGCACCAACACGGATAATAACCGAATCAGCGGCAACATTGCTGATGGGACAGCTCCACTGGCCGTGACCAAGGACGAGGCAGGCATGTGGATTCTTTCCGGCAATAATACCTACACCGGCACAACAAGGATTAGTGCCGGGACCTTGGTGTTGGAGAACGGCTCTGCCATCAAGGATACCGGGGCTGTCAGCCTGGATAATGTAGCAGGGGTCGCGCTAAAACTTAACAACGCCAACGAAACCATCGGCTCTCTTTCGGGGGGAGGCGCCCTCGGAGGCAATGTTAACCTGACGAACTTTACCTTGACAACCGGCGGCGATGACACTTCCACGACATATGCCGGAGTGATAAGCGGCGCAGGCGGCGCCCTGACCAAGATTGGCAATGGCACCCTTACCCTCACCGGCATCAACACCTACGCAGGGCTCACCACGGTAACTGCCGGAGAATTGGATTTGAATACAGCCGGCACCGCGATCGCTGGTAGTCTCACGGTAAACGGCGGAACCGCGAAGCTCCTCGCGGCAAGCCAGATTGCGGCTACCAAGAATCTGGTTGTTTCTAGCGGTACGTTCGATATCCAAACCTTCAATCAAACACTGGCAGGCGTGCAGATGACCGGCGGCAATATAACCGGATCGACCGGCGTTCTCACAAGCACGGGCGCCTACGATATGCAGTCAGGCACAGCCTCAGCCATTCTTGGCGGGGCGGTTGCCCTGAATAAGACTACCGCAGGGACGGTGACGCTCTCCGGCGCCAACACATATACCGGAGCCACCGCGATAAATGCGGGCACATTGGTGGCCAGTAACGCCAGCGCCCTCGGCAATGGATCAGCTGTTGCAGTTGAAAACGGCGCCACACTCGACGTCGGCACTACGAACGTTACCGTTAATGCCCTCTATAACCAGAAGGGCGGCTCAACTCTTAAAGTGACCGTTGCGAGCCCGTCATCATCGGGTAAAATAACATCCAACGTCAATGCGACTGTGGACGCAGCGAGTAATGTTAATGTTACGGTTCCAAGCAGTATCTACGTTCCGGCTAACAGCACATTTACAATAATACACAGTGCCACCGGTGCAGGCGTAAATGTCCCGGGCACGATCACGTCAAGCGATCCGCGCCTTACGTTCTCAGCTATAAGCTCAGGTGCTGACCTCATCCTGACCGCAATCCGTTCCGGGACGGGTTTCTCTAGTTTAGGCACAAATTCCAACACTTCTGCCGTTGGTGCCGTCTTAGATAATATCTCAAACCCGTCAGGCGATATGGCAACCGTCTTAAATACGCTCGAAGGACTGAGTAATTCGCAAACAGAATCAGCCCTTGCCACCGTCGTTCCGGTCGTTGACGGCGGAGTGACCAACGTCAGTAATACCGTCATCAACCAATTCGTCGGGACCACTACCGACAGGTTGGGAAGCCTATTTGCCCAGGCGCATAACGAAGAAACCGGCCAGACCGGTGTTTCTACCGGAAGCAAGGAAAAAAGCGGTTTCGAAGCATGGGGCAGGGGATTCGGCGAAGCCGCCCACCAGGACCCCAGAGGTCTAAGTAACGGCTATTCCGCCACCATATGGGGCACAGCTCTTGGATGCGACATCCCTGCCTTTAACAATAAGGTTCGTTTAGGCGTTGACGGCGGTTATGCCTTTAGCGACGTC
>CAIWTG010000228.1 GCA_903915565.1 uncultured Chloroflexota bacterium | reverse complement strand
CCTGCCACCGCCACCATCTGGGGGTGGAGGCCCTTGATAAGCGAAACCGGTCCCTTGATGCGTCTCCCCATGTCTGTTTCCACCCAGATTATCTGCCCGTTCTTGATGCCTTTTTTCTTTCCTGTTTCTTCGTTGACATTTATGTAATAACTGTATGGGTTCATGTCCGAAGCAGCATCAATTTCCGGATGCATTTGAGTGCTGCTGCCGGTATGCAGGGTATCGCGGTAAATCAGGGTATACAGGTCATATTCCGGGTCCTTGACTTCATGGGCTTTGATGGGGAAGTAAGAAGGCAGCGGCGTGAACTGTTCCCATTGCATATGTACTCCCCGTGGTTCGCAGATGGCTTTAGCCTTTTCACCCATGGTCAGGACAAATTCCCAGTAAACCGGAACCCGGGCGGGGATATCATAACGCCAGAAGGCTTCTTCGGCCTTTTTGGGCCAGGTTATACCACCGTTTTTCTTGAACCATTCCAGCCCGTGGTTGGGTCCGAAGAAGTTCTTGAGGACATTATCACTGACCTGTGCATAGGTATATTTCTTTTTAAGGTCAAGTACGGATTTGCCTTCGAGACCCCAGAAGCCATTGAAAGATTGGACAAATTTGGCATAGAAATCCGGCCCGACTCTCCAGGCAATATCCAGCAGGACGTCCGGCATAGGTCTTCTTTCTCCCACGGGTTTTTCTATTACCGGCTGCCGGAAGAAAAATGCCCAGTCGTTCATGCCCACCGGGCCGTTGAAACCGGTCTGGAGGTTTTGATCGGCGCATGTAGATTCCAAATAACTGGCGTCCGGGAGAACGATATCACAAAATTCCGTAATCTCGGTGAGGTAAAGGTCAAAAGTAAAGAAAAACGGTATTCTTTTAAGCGTATCTTCCATGTTGCTAAGGTTGCCACCGGACATAATCATATTGTTGCCCCAGTTCATCCATGCCTTGGCTTCTTTGTAGTCCGGCCCTAACTTTTCATGCATTTCATCACGGTCTGATGAAAAGTAAAAAGGAGAATCATTTACCCAGCTCCAGATTTTCTTTAATCCCAGCGAGACCTCCGGAGTGGTAGGCATATCTATGGGCCACATCTTATGGCGCACCATCTTGCCCCGTGTTGTCTCTCCCCACCACCAGCCGGCAAGAAGCATCCCTTCTATCGGGTCGGCAGAAACTTTAAACTCCGGCCGTCCCGTGGCTTCGTAACCGAAGCACCGGGTCGGAAAGCCCATACAGCCACCGGGCACGTCCATGGCGCCGATGACCATATTAAGCATATGCATCGCCGCAACGCTGTTCCACGCGTTCCGGTGGTTATTCAGTCCGCTGAAAGTGATAGCCGCGGCCGGCCTGAAAGGATATACTTTACCTTCGATAGTAATGGTGCTTCCGATTCTAGCTTCGGTAACAAACTCTTTAGCGATGGTGCGGATTGTTTCCACCGGCACCGAGCTTAACTTGGAAGCCATTTCCGGGGTATATTTCTTTACATGCTCTCGAAGCAACTGGAACGCCGGGACAGCTTTTTTACCATTAACTTTGTATTCGCCCTCGATGGCGAACTCTTTGATTGTCTTATCGTCCCAGGTTTTGGCCTTTTTGGCTACAGCGTCCCAGACCAGCGGTTTTTGCGTTTTAGCGTCGCGGATGTAGTGCCTGTCGGGTCCGATGAGGTAAGGCGCGTTGGTTTTGGTCTTGATAAATACATCGTCCCAGATTTTCAACTCGTTGAGTATAACATTCAACATTGATAGGATAACGGCAACGTCGGTTCCCGGTATAATGGGCACCCACCGCGTCGCCTTGCCGCCGACGAAGTTACACATGGGGTCGAAGACAATCTGCTTCATCCCGCGCGCGCGAGCGTCAGCCATACTGCGCATCATCTGGTTGGAGCCGTGACCTGCCGCGTGACCTTTGGAGGCGCCGAAGTGTATCAAATAGTTACAGCGTTCGAGGTCCGCCGTATGAGACCATGATCCGTGGGTTAAACCGGCTACGAAGTGGGCGGCGTTGCCGCAAAGCATACCGCCGGCTCCGGCGGATTCGTTAGTACAGCCGAGGGCGGCGACCAATGCCCAAATAGGTGGGTGATTATATGACCCCTGTGACGGCATGACGTTGATTTTGAATTGCCGCCCGTCTTCCTTGTAGATTGTTCGTATTTTATCGGCGATAGTGGTTAAGGCTTCTTCCCAGGAAATTGCCTGCCACTTGGGGTCCACGCCGATGCCTTTCACCGGATTTGTACGCTTCACCGGGGTATTAAGGCGGTTCGGGTCGTTGACCACGGTCAGTGAACCGACGCACTTGCCGCAGATAGCCCCTTTGCTGG
>CAIWTG010000227.1 GCA_903915565.1 uncultured Chloroflexota bacterium | reverse complement strand
TCTGCCGGTATACGATAAGACGAAGCGTTTGAGTACGCGCAAACAATGGTCGGCGTTTGTGGGCGAAAAATATCTAATCACATTGCGCCCCGGCGAATTAAAATCGCTGGATGCGCTTTTTAGGCAGTGCGAGCTTAGTGAGGAATCTCGTAAAGAATACATGACCCAGGGTTCTGGCTATTTGTTATATCGTATCCTGGACCGAGCCATCGATTCCTATTTCCCGGTATTGAACACTATCTTGAGCCTGATGGAGGATATCGAGGACAACGTTTTCAACGACGAAATTGAAGCCGGCAAAGATATTAGTATTTTGCAGCGTGACATCATCACCCAGCGGCGCGTTATGTTCCCGACCCGGGCGCTCTTCATTGATTTGGGGAAAAGGCTGGGGCGGTTTTCACAGACCAATTTAACGCTCTATTTCAACGACCTATTAGACCATATGAACAAGATAGCCGACACGCTGGATGAATTCCGCGAAGTTATCGATGTATATAAAGATGCGGACTATATTTTAAGCGACTACCGCGCCAACCGGGTGATGCGTATCCTGGCGGTCCTGGGAATTATCGGGCTGCCCTTTTTACTCGTCACCGGTCTTTTCAGTATGCATATCGTCCTGCCGGGCGGCTTAGATACCAGCCCCACGGTATTTTATGTATTACTGGGAGTAATGCTCGCCATTGCGTTGGGGCTGCTGTATTTTCTCCGCCGCAGGAGGATGCTGTAAATCGCCCGGTATCTTTAATTCTTTCTATCCGCCACTGAGACGATTTGTCCGGTAAAACCACCTCTTCATAAGCTCCACCAGGAACAGGTAGACGATGATGAAAGCTACCAGCACCAGTAAGAATGTTAATGGCAACGGCACGAAGCTGAAGAAGTCGCCAATTATCGTATAAGGCAGAGCCAGCGAAATAGCCAGAATAATGAAGATGTTTAATACCAGCAGCAGGTTAGGCTTACTCTTCCAGAACGGAACTCCCTCGGTCCTAATTACAAAGATAACCAGCGTCTGGGTGAATAACGATTCCACAAACCACGCGGTCTGGAACAAAGACTGCGAGGCATGAAAACCCCATATCATTACGCCGAAAGTCAAGAAATCGAAGATTGAACTGACCGGCCCGAAAATCAGCATAAAGTTCCTGATGAAAGACGTTTGTATCCGGCGGGGTTTTTGAATATAACTCTGGTCGACGTTATCCGAAGGCAAAGCCAACTGGGCAAAGGAATAAAGCAGGTTATTTAACAGTAACTGTATCGGCAGCATGGGGAGGAAACTTAAGAAGAGCGATGCGCCGGCGGCACTGAACATATTGCCAAAGTTAGAGCTAATCGCCATCATGATGTATTTCATCGTGTTGCCGAAGGTCTTCCGTCCCTCGATTACGCCATCGCTGACAACCTTGAGGTCGTTCTGGAGAAGAATGATATCGGCGGATTCTTTGGCGATGTCAACGGCATTGGTCACAGAAATACTGACATCCGCCACCTTCATGGAAGGCGTATCGTTAATGCCGTCACCGATAAAGCCAACGACGTGGCCGTTAGCCTTCAGCGCGTTCATAATGCGGTTTTTTTGCGCCGGATTTACCCGCGTAAAAATGTCCGCCGTTTCCACAACCCTCGCCAGGGCATCATCATTCATATCCTGAATTTCACTGCTGGGGACAATATTAATCGGCTGCACTTCAATCGTCCGGACAAAACCTGTCGAATCGTCAAGCCTTCGACTGCGGCTGACCTGGAAAGTCCGGAAGCCCAGTGCCTGGCAGATTTGACCGGCTACAATTTCGTTATCTCCGGTAAGAATCTTGAGCTTGATACCGTGTTGCCTAAGCAACTCCAGGGACTCACGGGCAGATTCTTTTAACGGGTCCATAAACGCGATGAATCCTAAAAAGATCATGTCTTTCTCGTCAGCAATGTTGAATGTTGTTTTATTTTCTTTCATTTTCCGGTAGCAGACGCCAAGGACACGGAATCCCTGTGAACTTAAGTCGCGGTATTTCTGTCCAATTCTTTCCCTAACGTCGGCGGTAATTTCATGGACTTCGCCATTGAGTTCATATTGGGAAATGACTTCGGCAATTTCTTCGGGCGCACCCTTTGTAATGAGGGTGGTTACCCCTTTTTCTTCCACCACCACCGAGAGCCGCCGCCTGATAAAATCGAATGGTATTTCGTCAATTCTCTTATATTGGTCGGTATTAGTGTCCCTGAACCTTAATATGGCTTCATCAAGGGCGTTTCTTAAGCCCGTCTGGTAGCGGCTGTTCAGCACTGAATAGATAAAAACTTTTTCGTTTTCTTTGCCGTCAAAATCCACGTGCAATATCAAGGTAACCCGATTTTCTGTCAATGTTCCAGTCTTGTCGGCGCAAAGAACGTCCATACTGCCGAAATTCTGAATGGAAGCCAGACGTTTCACGATAACGCCTTTTTTAGACATGGCGGCAGCGCCCCGGGCGAGGTTAATGGAGAGTATCATGGGGAGAAGGCCGGGTGTAAGCCCAACAGCTAAAGCCACGGAAAACAATAGAGATTCCATGATATCCCGCTTGAGCAGGGCGTTGATAAAAAACACGAAGATAACCAGGGCGAAGGTTACCTGCATGATAAGGTAACCGAACCGCCGCAACCCACCTTCAAATTCAGTCGGCGGTTTTTTCTCGGCACTTTCCCGAACAATTTCTCCGTACTCGGTAGCATTGCCTGTACGCGTGATGACGGCGGTTGCGGTGCCGTTGGTTACGGAAGTGCCCATGAAAATATAGTTTTGCCAATTAGCCGTCACTTTTACATCGGCTTTACTCACCAGGTCGGCGGTTTTTTCTAGAGGAAAAGATTCGCCAGTCAAGGCGGACTGGTCGACGAAGAAATCTCTGGCGCTGATAATCCTGGAGTCGGCGGGCACAATGTCCCCGGCCGATAAAGTTATGACATCTCCCGGTACCAGGAGGGTGACATCGATATCCTGTTTAACACCGCCCCGGAGCACGGTGGCCGTCGTGGCAACCCTTTTCCGCAAAGCTTCGGCGGCTTTTCCTGCCCGGTATTCCTGGGTAAAATCCAGAATAACGCTAACCATGACGATGGAAAGGATAATCGCCGTATTAATGGGGTTTCCCAGTACTCCGGATACAATGGCGGCGATGATAAGGATTATCGTTACGGGACTCCAGAAATGGGATAAAAACCCGATAATTACCGGCCGTTTGCCTGATTTAGCGACCTCGTTAGAGCCGTATTGTTCCTGACGCTCGGTTACTTCTTCTGGAGAGAGCCCCGCGGTAATAGAAGTGCCGAGCCGGCTAACGATATCTTCCGCCGGCAACGTTAGCATTTCTTCGGTATTTATCAAGTTTGAGGAGGCCGTTGAATTTTGTTTCTTTTGATTACGCATTTTTATCGTAATCCTTTTTTATATTACTCTGATTATTTTATACGAATGCTTGTTCTACGGCAAGTAAAAAACAAAGTAAAGATGAATATACCGAGCTAACCGGCGCGACAAAGAAGCCCTGGCATGCCCTGTAGGGACTAATATCACAGACAGAAATAGCCCATTAAGTTACATTTATAAAGGGAGTAAGGCTATTGTATAGCCATGCAATCTGTGACAATAATTAAGTTAGAGGTTGACGGTTGAACGGAGGTGAGAATATATGAAAATCAGCATTATCGGAGCGGCAGGCTACGTCGGCTCCAATGTTGCTTTATCCCTGGCTTTCAGGGGGTTAGCTAACGAAATTGTCCTAATCGACCCGCCTAAACCTAATATCGTGGCTCAACTGGCGATGGATGCCAACACAGCGGCGGCTGAAGAAGGCGTGAATGTGCGGGCGGGAGATATGGGCGACATGAAGGACTCGAATATCGTTATTGTTGCCGCCGGCGCGGCGCAGGGGTTCATTAATTCCCGCATGGAGATGCTGCCCAAAAACATGCCGATTATCCGGGAGATTGCAGACAATATCAAGATTTTCGCGCCCTCGGCTATCGTTATAACCACCACCAACCCCATCGACCCCCTTAACTATTTGATGTACCGGCGCACGGGCTTCGACCGTTCGAAAATCATCGGCTATGCGTCCAACGATACGCTGCGCTTCCGCCAGATAATCGCCCAAACCTACGGCCTTGTCTTCCATGACGTGGCCGGCTATGTCATCGGCGAACATGGTGAAAGCCAGGTACCCCTATTCAGTTCGGTGCTGGTCAAAGGCAAGCCGCTGAACATCGATAATAACACCAAACAAAATATACGCACCCAGATAGGGGAAGTCCTGCACCGTTTTGAAGAACTGAAAACCGGCCGCACTGCCGGCGCTACTTCTGCCTACGGTGTCAGAGATATCGTTCACGCCATCATTAACAATACACATGAAATAATCCCGAGTTCAGCGATACTGCAGGGAGAATACGGGCAACGCGATATCAGTATGGGCGTGCCGCTGGAGTTAGGCAGCGGCGGCATTATTGAAGTAAAAGAACTAACGCTGGCGGCGGATGAACAGCCTTATTTAGCCAAAACTGTGGCAATTGTTAAAGACGCCATTCAGCAGGTTGATAACTTCCTCGGTACGGCTTCTAAAGTTTAAGTAATTACCTTTTGGTAAATACTCATTCCTTTATATTACAATATAATTGTGGCTATAATATCATCAAGCTGGTATTAATTGTGGGTAAAAAACCAATAAAGATAAGTGTAATAGGGGCGGCTGGCTACGTGGGTTCCAATATAACGTCGGTATTGGCGCTAAATGGGCTGGGTGATGAAATTATCGTCGTTGACCCTTTGAGAGCCAATATCGCGACCCATTTGGCTATGGATGTCGGCACAGCTGCCGTAGATAACGGCGTGATTGTACACGCCGGAGGATATGACGCTATCCGGGGTTCCGATATCGTCATTATCGCCGCCGGAGCGGCCACTGGCTTGATGCTTTCCCGTATGGATGTCCTTCCCAAGAACCTGCCGATTATCTGCGACATCGCTAAGGAGATAAAAAATTCATGCCCCAATGCCGTGGTCATCACCGCCACTAACCCCGTCGACCCCCTTAATTATGCCGTGTACCGATTAACCGGTTTCGACCGTCGTAAAGTTATCGGCTATTCCGTCAACGATTCCATACGCTTCCGTATGATGGTCGCTCAAGCCTTCGGCTGCAAAGCCAGCGATGTTGAAGGCATCGTCCTAGGCGAGCATGGCGAAAGCGAGGTATTGCTCTTCAGTTCTGTCAGAATCAAAGGCAAAAAAGTAGATATCGACAGCGCTACACAGCAGAAAATACGCTCTTTGATACCTGAAATCCTGCTGCGTTATGAAGAGCTTAAAACCGGACGGACGACCGGCGTTACTACCGCTGCGGGCATAAAAAAAGTCGTCGAGTCGATTATCAATGATAAACGAGAGACTTTTTCGTGTTCGGCGGTGCTTGATGGAGAATACGGACAACGCAATATCAGTATGGGCGTCCCGGTCGTTTTGGGGAACGGCGGTATTACCGAGATAAAAATACTAAAATTAACGTCGGATGAAAACTCGTATCTGGATAATACCATCAAAATACTTAAAAATGCGATGCGACAGGTTGACATCTTCCTTAATGCTCATTAAGAGATAACAATTCATTAATAAAATATCGGAGGAAGTATTGTGAGTGGAAAATTTGCTAAGTTACTAGAGCCGGGACAAATCGGGAAAATAAAGACAAAAAACCGTTTTATTAAAACCGCCAACGGGTCTTCATTTATAGAACGGGACGGTTTTGTAGGCGATAGAGCCATAGCATATTATGAAGCCTTAGCCAAGGGCGGCATCGGTCTGTTAGTCGTTGAATCCTGCGGGGTCGAGTTTCCCCTGGCATGCCAGCACGGTGACGCTCAATTCCGCTTGAGCGATGATAAGTATATTCCCAGCTACGCCAAACTCGCTAAGGCCGTCCACGCGCAGGGCTGTCCGATAATGATTCAATTCCAGCACGCTGGACCCTGGAATCCCACGGGACTATTACCCAAGCGCGATACCAAAGCCGCCTCTGCGTTAACGAAAGAGGAGTTGCCGGGACCTGATTTTGCCATTCCCAGAGCGATGACTCATGCCGAAGTGAAAGAAATGGTCAACGTCTGGGCCAGCGCCGCCGAACGCGCTTATAAAGCCGGCTTCGACGGTTGTGAAATTAACGGGGGGACTTGTCACCAGATAAATACCTTCCTATCGCGCATCTGGAATAGACGTGAAGATGAGTACGGACCGCAAAGCCTGGAAAACCGCGCCCGTTATATGGCGGAAATTATCAAGGAAACCAAACGGCGTTGTGGACCTGATTTTACGGTAATGATTCTCATCAACATTAGAGAATACAACCATCCTTTAGCGACGACGTTGGAGGAAGGCGTCCAGTTGGCAAAAATATTAGAGCAAGCCGGGGCGGATGCCATCCAGTGCCGGGCGCATATCTACGGCCACCGCGAAGGACTGCTGCAGCCCGATAGATTGCTATATCCCGAAGAACCCAAATGGCTGCGCACTACCTGCGGCGACTTAGATTGGAGTCAGAAGGGACACGGTGCCACCTGGCCATTGTCTGTAGCAGTTAAAAAGGTCGTCAACGTGCCGGTTTTCGCCGCTGGCCGTCTCAACCCCGAGATGGGCGAGAAATTCCTGCGCGAAGGGAAGATGGACTTTATCCCCATGGTCAGACGTTTGCTCGCCGACCATGACTTACCCAATAAAGTTATTGCCGGCAACCTGGAGGATATTATCCCCTGCTCCGGGTGCCTGCACTGTATGGATGTGCGCAACAGGAACCAATATATTGAATGCCGGGTTAACCCCATTTTAGGTCACGAGCGGGACTATGTTATCAAACCGGCGGCCAAAAAGAAGAATATCATGGTGGTGGGCGGCGGATTGGCCGGTATGCAGGCGGCGGTGGTGGCGGCGCAGCGGGGGCATAAGGTAACCCTTTATGAAAAAAGCTCTAAGCTCGGCGGGCTGGTGCCGATAGCCGCCCTGATAAAAGACCTGGAAACGGACTGTTTGCTAAACCTGATGGCTTACCTTAAACGCCAGTTAAAGAAGGCAGGCGTCGCGATAAAAACAGGCAAAGAAGTTACGGTGGAATTCATCGAAAAAGAAAAACCGGATGTGGTGGTGCTGGGATTGGGCGGCACGGTTGTTTTTCCCGACGTCCCGGGCATCAGGCGTTCTAATGTTTTAGACTTAACCACGCTGGATAAATTACTGATTACCGTCGGGCCAAAGTTAGCCAGTTTCGGCAGCCGTTTTTGGCTGCCCATTGGAAAGCGAGTCGTCATCATGGGCGGCGAGCACCACGGTTGTGAAATCGGCGAGTGGCTCGTCAAGCGCGGGAAAAAAGTGACCATCGTGCATACCGGCGATAAATTTGCCGAAGGCATGACCGTGGACGACCAGATGCGCCTCTTCCCCTGGTTCCAACAAAAAGGCGTTGTTCTTTACGGCGGGGCTAAGTATGAAGAGGTCAACGAAAAGGGGCTCGTCATTACGACTAAAGAGGGTAAAAGGATTACCATTGAGGCGGATACCATCATGCCCTCTTTGTTCATTAAACAGAACCTGGATATGGCCGACCGTCTAAAGGGCAAGGTCGCCGAAGTCTACACCATCGGCAGCTGCGTCAAACCCGAACCTGACTTGATGGTGGATGCCATCGCCGCGGGGGCGAAGGTGGGGTATCAGATATAAAGCGGCAGTTTGTCCTTCAAGACTAGCAAAATAACATTGAGCAGGCAGCTCTAATTCCAAATTCCAAACGCTGATGCTATAATAGTCTAAAAGTTACACTAACAAAGGAGACTATTATGGGCCAGTACGACAAATACATCTGCACAACGCTACAAAAAAGGGACATGCTGCCGGGACCAAACTGGCAAGAGGTTGATAAGCTGCATGCCAACGGCAAACGCATTGCCATGGAGCATACGCTCTGGCTAGACAGTGAGGTCATCCAAGGCTCTTACTACGGCGAGGCGACCTGGATATGGCCCTCTAGTTATCCCGGCATAATAACCCGCGAGGAGCAGATGAAGCTGCCCACTAACGATAAACCGATGTTCCCCCACGCGCACAATTTCCCCGAATTGCTATCTTGGTGGGGAACCGACCCGGAGCACCCGGAAGACTTCAACCCCATGGGGATGATAATGGATGATGAGCTAATTCCGCTGAACAGCAGCTGGGTGGCGTATATCCCAACCGGGATGCGGCACATGCCCACGATGGGGAGGGGCGGTAAAGCCGCCAGCGCACCGGTTTGCCATTGGGTTTCCGGCCCCGGCTTCTATACCCGCGAACATGAAGCTGAAGAAGACATCCATGACATGAAAACGTTCGAGATGCCCAAGGAAAAACCAATTGATGAACTGAAAAACACCAAATACTTTGTGTACGGGACGAAACCAGGGCAGGCACGCCGATGTTACATGCTCCCTTACGACCCCAAATACGTCAAGCCCATGGCGCTGGTGGACGATACCGTAGTACCGGTGTGCGAATTCGGCTGCGAGACGCTTTGGCTATTGCCTGGAGATAAAAGCAAAGCCGGCTACAAGATGATGAAAGAACGTACTGTATCGCACGGTACGTCAATCATCTTTCAGGCGATGAACTATGACAGCATTACCGACCTCTGCGCGGAGGTTGAACTATGGATTGGCGGGGAAAAACACATCATCAATAAAGCCTTTGGGGCATACATACCGCCGGACGTAAAAGCCGGCCCGATGGTTATCCGTAACATTAAAAAACAGATATTCTTTATGATATCGTATCCGGTGGGGCTGGGCGTCACAAAATGGCGGGGCGGGAAATAAATGGCGTTAATACGAAGTTAACAATTTGCATAATTGCTATATTTGACATATACTATATGTATAGTTCCAGTTTAGGTTTATACAAACTTCATAAAGTCGCCTCAGATTGATATCAAGTATTGGATGACCTTAGCTCTAACTAAATATTAAGAGAGGAGGCCATCCAATGAGTTTTACAGACAAAACCCTCACCTGTTCCGACTGCAATGCTAGTTTTACTTTCACTGCCGAGGAGCAGGAACAGTTCCAATCGAGAGGCTACACCAACGAGCCAAAACGCTGTCCCGAATGCCGTCAGGCAAGGAAAGCGGAACGCGGCGGAAGCGGAAGCGGCAACAGCTACAGCAATGGCGGTTTTTCCAACAGAAGCTATAGTTCTGCTCCCCGTCAGATGTTCCCGGCAGTGTGTTCTGATTGCGGCAAGGAAACTTCAGTACCGTTTGAGCCCCGACAGGGCCGACCGGTATATTGCAGCGACTGTTACCGTAAAGTAAGAACCAGATACTAATCTGCAGCATTTACATGGGCTGGGGATATCCTCGGCCCATGTAAATCTCCAGCCAAGCAACGTTCATCGCGGAGGAATCGTTAATGATAGTAAAAATACCCATGAAAAAAGTTATATTCGATGAACATGACGAGGACTTTGTAAAGCAACTTGCCAAAGATATCGGTTGCCACTACTGTAAAGCGAATGAACGCACTTACAGCCTAAATAAATTTAAGTCTGCCGTTCAAGGCGAAATGGGCGTCTTCGGCTGGGTACACAAAGAAGAGGCGGGCTATTTCTGGGTAGCGACGCGAAAAATCTGGGTTGAAGCGGCCAAGGCTAAAGCACTATCCAGTAGAAAAAAGAAGACAATCAGTTGTTTTACCAGAGACACACAGCATGCCGATGACAGCGTGAGCTACGACACCAAAAACGACTATCTGAAAACCGTCAGCTCGTTAAAACTAATTAATAAAATGCGCTAGCGTCGCCAAGAACTCTCATTACTTACCCTTCCCCACCACTAGTTCCCGGCTTTGGCCTGAATGCCTATCTATTTTTCAAAAGTGATTATATTTCGCAGCGCTTCGCCTTTTTTCAGCGAATCAACAGCCTCATTAATACGTTCCAGCGGATAATAAGCGGTGATAAGCTCGTCCAGTTTAAGTCTGCCAGCCTGGTAAAGCGATGCGAGGAACGGAATATCAATGCTGGAGCGGATAGAGCCGCCGCCAGCGCCCGTAAGGGTCTTCTCGTTAAAGATAAACTCCAGGGGAGTAAAATCTTTCAGGTTGCCCTGCGCCAAACCGATAACGACGGTCATACCCATCACGCCACTCATTGAAAAGCCGGTACGGATAGCGTCAACGCTACCCACGGTTACAAAAACGTAGTCCGCCCCTCTACCATTGGTCATATCCTGCACAGCTTTTACGGGGTCTTTTTCTTTCTTAAGATTCACCGTATGCGTCGCGCCGAATTCTTTAGCAGTTTTCAGCTTGCTGTCCAGCACGTCCACCGCAATAACGGGATAAGCGCCGGAAAAAACCGCCCCCTGGATAGAGTTAAGCCCCACACCACCCGTCCCAACGACGACAACGCTGCTCATGGCAGGGACCCTGGCGCGGTTCACTACTGCACCAAAGCCGGACGTCACGCCGCAAGCCAGTAAACAGGCTTTATCCAGCGGCATATTTTTGGGGATGGGGGTAACCAGCTCCTGCGGCACGGTGGTATATTCGGCAAAGCCGCCGACGGGTCCTGCCATCAGCGTCAGAGGCTGTCCTTTGGCGTTCTTGTGCTTGGGACGGCCAAAAGCGATGCGTTCTACACAGTAATGGGGCTTGCCAATTTTACAGTAATAGCACTGGCCGCAGCCGGAAGTAACGGTGCCGATAATAACAGTGTCGCCTTTTTTAACCTTGGTGACGCCCTCCCCGATTTCGTCAACGTAGCCGGCGGTCTCGTGGCCAGCCAATCCGGGTAGCGGCGAAGGAATGTCTCCCGTAAAGAAATGCAGGTCGCTGTGGCAGACCGCTGTGAAGGCAACTTTAACCTTAACCTCACCTTTGCCGGGGGAATCTACAGTCACCCCGTCTTCAACGACGAGGGGCTTATTTACTTCATATAAAATAGCAGCTTTCATGAAATTTCCCTTTCTTAAAATATTATGTCTACTTGAACATGATAACGTTGCGCAGACCTTCGCCCTTTTCCGTAGAAGCCATAGCTTCGTTAATTTTATCGAGCGGAAAACGTCCAGTAACCAGCTCATCCAGCTTGAGTTTGCCGGTTTTGTACAGGTTAATCAGGTCGGGAATGTCCAATTTGAGATTGGTAGCACCCATAAAGCTGCCGATGAGGTTTTTCTCGGTGGGAATCATATCCAGCGGAGTCAGACTCACCTGGTCACGATAGTTAGGCAAGCCTATCATCACAGTGGTGCCGCGGATTCCGGTAAAAGCCAGTCCCTGCTTGATGGCTGCAACGCTGCCCACAGTAACGAAGACAAAATCAGCCCCCCTGCCATGAGTCAGGTTCAGGATTTCATCCGCCGCTTTTTCGTTTTTAGCGTTTACCATATGGGTTGCACCGAACTTCATCGCCATTTTCAGCTTGTTTTCCAGTACGTCCACGGCAATGACCGGGTAAGCACCGACATAAGCGGCACCCTGAATGGCATTAATGCCCACCCCGCCGGCACCCATCACCACAACGCTCTGGAAGGGGCGGACTTTAGCGCGGTTGACCACGCCGCCGAAGCCGGTAATCACGCCACAGGCCAGCAGAGCGGCAATATCCAGCGGCATATCCTTTGGTACTTTGACCACCTGTGACTTGTCAACGACGACATACTCGGCAAAACCGCCGATGTTGCCTTTGAGGTCCAGAGCCTGCCCTTTTTTATTGCGCACGCGGGGCTCCTGGGGCGGGTCAAAGCGGTGCAGACAGAGGTGAGGCAGACCGGTAACGCAATAGTAACACTTGCCGCAGGACGCCAGCAGCGAAACCACCACCGGGTCGCCGACCTTGACGTAAGTAACGCCTTCGCCAATCTTATCTATATAACCGGCAGTTTCATGTCCGCCGATAAAACCCGTCGGGCCAGGCATCTCACCCTTCCAATCATGGATATCGCTGTGGCAAATCGCCGTCGACACCACGCGTATTTTAACCTCTCCCTTGCCCGGTTCGCGCAGCGTAACATCTTCGATTGCCATGGGTTTACTGAATTCATAACAAACGGCAGCTTTCATTGCGTCCTCCTTGAAATATAGAGTTCGGTATTAACTCCTGTAAGAGGCTATAACATCGTGTGCAGTTAAGTCAACTTTGGAGCGGTCTATTTAAGTGTTCTAGGCAATTGCCATAATATGTTATAATCATTCCTAGAGGTAAACGAGATATGAGAACACGCCCAAAGTGTCCCAAATGCGGGCAAGACATTATCGGCAAGGCATGCCGCTGGTGCGGTGAGCCTTTACCGGGAAGCCGACCCGCTATAATCCTCAAGAAGGAAAGCCCACCCGTGGTTCAACCTGAAATTGCGGCTGAACTACCAGCGCCGAAAGAAATGGAAGAAGTCTTAACACCGGCGACTCAAGAAGACGCTGCGCTTCCACCAGAAATTGCCGATACTGTAACTGAAACTCAAACCGAAGAACCGGCGTCTATCGAGGAACCAGAGCCGGGCGAATTTGAGGAAAAAGCCAGACAAATTATCGCGCAAGCAGAACAAGAAGCCCGAGAAACCGCCGAGAGAATACAAAAAGCAGCCGAAGAACGAGCCGGCAAACTAATCGCCGAGGCGACCGATACGGCCGGTGAGATTTTACGCGAAGCCGAATTGCAGAAAGTTACACCGCAGGAAAAAACCAGCCTGGATGATGGATTTGATATTAATGTTGGCAAAGCCCAACAGCAAGCAGATGAAATAATCAGCGTTGCCGAAAGTACCGCCAGAGAACTGATGAGCCAGGAGAGCATCGTTATCAGCGCTAAGACAGAAGTAGAAAGACTGATAAACGAGGGACATGAAAAAGCAGCACAAATAATCCAGCAAGGGGAACAGGAAGCGAAAGAAATTAAGGAGAACGGTGAAAAAGCCGCCCAAGATATAATCGGCCGGGCAAAAACTAAAGCCGATAAAGTGAGATATGAAACGGAGCTAGCGGCTAAAGAGCTGGTAGCTAAAGAAAACGTAATAGCCGCCGCGAATACCGAGGCGAATAAAATAATCGCCGACGCTAGAAAACGAGCCTCGGAGATTACCAACGACGCCAAACATGCTATATCACAATTAACGACAAAAATAAAGAGTCAGGCAGAAAAGGAAGCTGCTTCCTTCACCGTTAAGGCGGAAAAAACGATGGCCGAAGCGACAGCGAAAGCCAAAATAAAGGTTGAGGCACAATCTGGTAAACTTGTCACCGCGGCGCAGCACACAGCCGAGGAAATAGTCAAAAACGCCAAGGACGCCGTTAAAGAGGCATTAACCACCACCAAAACCAAAAATGAGCCGAGTCAGGCGTCAGAACAGAAACCAAAGAAAGCCACAAAACCAAAAAAACCAGCTAAATAATATCCAGCTTTATCGCTTTAGGTTTGCTGAATTCTGTTTTATAGTCTTAACACATGGCATATTCGAGCGGTTAGTTTTTTACCTTTTAAGCTGACCCCAGACTTTCGATGTATAGACAATTCCTCAAAATGGTGTTTATAATTAATAAAGATGTTTGCTCGTTTTGGGCGATTTGCTCAGAAATACAAGTGGTACATTCTAGCATTCTGGCTGGTTTTAGCCGTCTTTATGGTAATCCAGGCGCCACTGCTATCAGAGGTCGGCGTCACCGACCAGAGTCAATTCCTCCCCTCGAAAACCGAGTCGGTTACCGCGCGCAATCTGATAGATGAAAAATTCGGCACTTCAACATCAGAAACCTCGGGCATTATCGTGGTTTATAACGCCACCGGGCTTACCTCACAGGATAAGAACAACGCCAAGGCGCTGCATGATTGGTTAATTTCTAAAAACGGCCCGCAAAAAATCAGCTCGATCGCCTCAATATTTGAGAGTGAATCCTTAAGCTCAACGTTGGTCAGCGCCGATAACACGACGATGATGATGAGCATCGGCTTTTCAACCTCGGTGCTGGACGACCTTTCGTCAGACATCGCACAAATACGAGCGCAATTTGCCCAGTATCCGGGAACAACTTTTTACTTTACGGGAAGCGTGGGCTTCCTGCATGACCTGTTTGATTCCGTACAGCGTACAATTGATAAAACAACCTGGGTAACGATTATTCTGGTCGTTGTTCTGCTGTTAATCATCTACCGCTCGCCAATTGCAGCACTGGTGCCGCTGTTCGGTATCGGCACAAGCTTCTTAATTACGCGCGGCATTATCGGCTACATCGGACAAGCGGGTATAAGCTTCTCCACGGTGACCGAGGCTTATATGATCGTTACTATCTTTGGCGTCGGCACGGATTACTGTCTGTTTGTTATATCACGCTTTCGGGAGCAGATGAGGCAGCAGGAACTTAAAACTGGCATCGAGACAACGATGAAGCGCATCGGGCCGGTTATTATGGCCAGTGCCTTTACCGTAGTAGTCGCCTTCCTTTGTTTGAGTGTATCAAAGTTTGAAATGAATAAAACCGTCGGGGTGGCGCTGGCTATCGGTATCGGCATTACACTGCTCGTCGGTCTGACACTAATACCAGCATTAATGTCAATTTTCGGACGCAAACTATTCTGGCCTTCCAAGACCATCGCCGTCGTCCAAAAAGGCCCAACGAAAAATCGCTGGTATCACTGGGAAAATGTCGGTCAATTTATATCAAAACATCCGCTGTGGACGGCAATACCGATTATCATCGCGCTACTGCTCCCTTACCTCTTCATGCCCAAACTTACACTTTCCGCAAACGTACTTACCCAGCTGTCAACGGACGAGGAATCCTCGCAAGGCTTAAACATTATTCGTAACCACTTCCCGATGGGCGAACTGGACCCGATGGTGCTGCTAATCCAGGCGAACGAAGGCAGCGTGTTTACGCCCGAATCCCTGGCAAAGCTCGACCAGGTGACACAAAGCCTGGCTAAAGACACGGACATCAGCCGAGTGCAATATCCTTCCATAATAGCCAATCAACTCCTCGCTACCAGCGTCCAGATAAAGGGCCTCGGCGATACAGTGTTGACACCTAGCTTTAGTCCGAATGCGCTGGCTGCGTTAAGTCCCCTCTCCACGCAGCTCCAGGACATGGCGATAAGCTATAGCGGAGTCGTCGCAAGCCAGAACTTCGGTCCGGCGATAGCCGACCTGATACAAATATCCACATTGAGCCCACAGCTCGGCACAGCGACTCCGGCTCAATTACCGGCGTTATTAGTCCAACTACAAACACAGATTTATGACCTTAGCAATAAACTGGCAGGCCTGGAGAATGAATTCGCCCTGAACGGCAGCAGCACATTTACCACTTGGCTCAAGCAAGTGTATTTTTCCACCGATTACACTATCGCCAGGATATATTTGGTGCCGAGTGTAGACCCTTACTCTAATGAGGCCAACGCCGCTGTATCCAGAATCCGCAATAATGTGGCCACAGCCGTCACCGACGCCGGCATGGAAAATGTACAGATATATGTGGGCGGCGATACAGCCCTTTATGCCGACATGCTCCAGACCAGCAATGACGACCTGACGATTGTAATCGTCGTCACATCAGTCGGTATAATGATTGTTATTTTCTTCCTACTGCGCAGTCTGCTGGCATCAATATACATGGTACTCACCGTGCTTTTAAACTTCGGCGCGACGCTGGGCATTACGGCGTGGATTTTCCAGGATTTGATGCATTATAACAACCTTATCAATATGTTACCGGTATTCCTCTTTGTGATACTGGCGGCGGTGGGGGCGGACTATAACATTTTCCTGGTGTCACGTATTCGCGAGGAATGCGAAACCAAGTCAATTAAGGAAGCGGTGAGCAATGCCGTGGGGCACACGGGGAACGTTATTACTTCCTGCGGTATTATCCTGGCCGGTACCTTTGCCACACTAGCGAGTTCATCGTTCCCAATGGTGATGGAAATCGGTGTGGCGATTGCCCTCGGTGTAATAATTGACACATACCTCGTACGGGCACTGCTGGTGCCTTCAATAGCGACTCTTTGCGGACGCTGGGGCTGGTGGCCATCCAAGCTTTTCAAGTCCATGAAAAGAGGCTAGCGCTTTTATTTAGCGCTGTTATTTCTTCCGGAAGGTGAATTTACCTTTCGGCTTTTCTTCCTCACCGCCGTTATTCCCGCGCCCCGTCAAGAGCTGCCAGTTGGAAATATCGGAAACATGGCGCACTTCTTTGATTTGACGCAGGAATATTAACGCCACGATGCCGCGCAGGACACCGGAAATCACAAACAACGTGCGCAGCGGATAGCCTAAAAGCGACGGTAGTTGCGGGGCAATAAATCCACCCAACGCCGCCCCGATACAGCAAGCCAAACCATCCATTGCCCCAAAGACCGCCAGCTGCTTGGTTCTTTCCTGCGGTTTGGAGGCATCATAGGCAAAATTCACACCGGATAAACTAAAGCCCGACCAGGCAAAACCACTGACAATATTAGCGCAAACCAGGTAGATAATATTGTCACTGAAGACCCAGAATATAGGCACAAACCAGATAAGGGTGGTGGCAATACGCACCACCTTAAGATTGCCCCACTTATCGGCGCGACGCCCCCAAAACGGCAGGAATATCAAGTTGGCCAACTGCCCTGACGAGCCGATGATATTGTAAATCAGGTAATTGAAATGCAAGTCCTCGCGCATGAAAACCATAAAGAAGGGGCCCGATATCATCGTGCACATGTCAATGAGGGCGAAAAACATCATGAATTTCCCAATGTTAGAGGAACGGATATTTTTGATAATCGTCAGCAGGCCGGGGCCTCGGTCTTTAGCGGCCGGTTGCCGGGGCTCATACTGCCGCGAGATAAAGGCGCCCGAAAGCAAACGGAATACTGTGGCAGACCCGAAAAGTATGCCATAACCGGCGAAAATATTGCCGGTGAAAAGCAGCAATATACCCGCCGCAGTATAAGAAAAAACCTGGGTAATAAAACCACTTACCTGTCCCCTGAAGCCAAAATACTTCCCCCGCAAGCGCCCTGGCACAAGGTCGGCCATCATGCTGCCCCAGGCCGGGTTTGCCATCGCGCCTAGAGTAACGCTAATGGTAACAAAGCTTATCAGCCACCATACCGCTGAAATGTGGAAAACGTAGGGCACGAGCAGGATGGGGATAAACATCAGGGCGTGCATGAAGACCATCGGGAGAATAAAGCCCTTGCGGCTGCCTGCCCGGGTTGAGAGATAGGGCGCCGACAGCTGGGAAAAAGACATCGCCAGGCTGGGAATGCTGGAAAGCAAGCCTATTTGTGTGGTGGTAGCGTTAAGCTCCAGCGCAAAGGTGCCAACATAGTTCTGGGTTAGCCCGAGCATAACGGAATAGGCAGCGGCGTCCATGACGCTGTACTTTAAGCTATTCCGTACTTTTTGTGTTTCTTGTTGCGTATTCAAGTAGTCCTTTCAAGTTATAGAAAATAAAAAAGCCTTAGGCGACCGGCACTAAGGCATCACAAACATTAAAGTAAAAAACAATCGCCCTTTGTTTTTCCTTATACAGACTGCCTCCCAATTATTTTTTTAGTGCGCATGGCTCTCCTCCGATACCAGGAAATATAGCGGCAACAAATACATATCATACCTTAATTTAAACGAAAAAACAATACCTAGAGATACTTAATAAAACATCCAAACTAACATATTTTTAAACATTAAAATTCAACGTTAAATTGAAAGTTGGTACGCGTTTCTTGATAAAAGAATCCTGACTCAAGTTTTTATCAAATAACAAAATACGGTTAATTGACTTAATAATTTGCCTCGTATATTATACAAATGCCACTACTTTGTAAAGAATGCCGGCCGGCACATATTCAAACCCAAAAATTAGAAAGAGTTAACCTACAACTATGTTAGAAACC
>CAIWTG010000226.1 GCA_903915565.1 uncultured Chloroflexota bacterium | reverse complement strand
GTGGATGGTCTCAATAAGCGAGGCATCGATACTTCCAAATTGCTCATCAGCGACCGGGCGCACCTGATTATGCCTTACCATATCGTCATTGAGGGGCTAGAGGAGGATGCACTGGGCGGCAAAGCCATCGGCACCACGCGCAAGGGCATCGGTCCGGCTTTTGCCGACAAAGTGGCACGGACGGGCATAAGGGCGGGCGACCTTTTAGATAAAGCTGTGTTGCGTGACCGATTGGCTACCGTGCTGGAAGCTAAGAATCAAATCCTCACCAGGGTTTACGGCGTCAAGGCGCTTTCGTTCGACGAAATTTATAACCAGTACTGCCAGTACGCCGACCGCTGGGCGCCATATATTTGCGACACGAGTGAAGTAATAGCTAAAGCCCTAGAGCGTAAGGAGCCCGTGCTTTTAGAGGGCGCGCAGGGTTTCCTGCTCGACCCTGATTATGGCACATATCCATTCGGCACGTCTTCTTCGCCAACATCGGCCAGCGCCTGCCTGGGGTCGGGCATAGCGCCCAATAAACTGACGCACATCCTGGGTGTCTTTAAAGCTTTCCAGACACGCGTGGGAGCCGGTCCAATGCCGACAGAACTCAAGGACGCCACCGGCGACGCTATCCGCGAGCGGGGGCATGAATATGGCACGACCACTGGTAGAGCTCGGCGCTGCGGGTGGTTCGACGCGGTGGCCGCGCACCTAAGCGTCCGTGTTAATGGCTTCGACTCCATCGCCATCACACGCCTGGATATTCTAGATACTATGCCGCAACTGAAGATATGCACCGGCTACAAAGTAGACGGCAAGAAAATTGATAACTTCCCGGCGAGCATCACCACACTGGAAAAATGCGAACCGGTGTACGAAGATATCGCCGGATGGGAAAAGCCTATCAGCGACGCCCGAAAGTTTAAGGACTTGCCAGCCAACGCCAGGCGCTACATTGAACGGCTGGAAGAACTAACCGGCTGCCCGGTGAGCCTGATTTCAGTCGGCAAGCACCGCGAGCAGACGATTGTAAGGCAGTCGATTTTTTAATGATAACCATACGGCCGGCTAAAGAAAAAGACATCCCGCGCCTGCAGGAGCTTTACCAGCAGCTTGCCTTTGACCCGGAAAAGTATCAAAAAGCCCCTGTGGCCGACTGCCGCCGCGTGCTTAAAGAGATAACGAAAAACTCCAAGTACGCTCTGCTGGTGGCCGAAGATAACGGGGAGGTGGTGGGGACAACCTTTCTGGCTATCCTGCCGGGTATGGCGCACACTACCCGCTCCTTTGCGGTAATTGAATACGTGGTGGTGGACGAAAAGCGCCGCAGTCAGGGCGTGGGGAAGCGGTTAATGGAAGCGTGCATGGAAAAAGCGAAAGAGGCGGGGTGCTATAAGGTGATGCTGGCCAGCAGCAAGTCCCGCACGCGGGCGCATAAGTTCTACCATGGTTTGGGTTTTGAGGAAGATGCGTTATCTTTTAGGTTTTACTTCTAGCGCGGGATCAGACATTATTTCCAGTATTAAGTTATATTTTCGTCTGTCTTTTTTCAATGATTCTCTAACAGCTTCATTAACAAGGTCGGATACCGATTTTGAAGTAGCGATAGATTTTAGACGTAGGGCTTTATATAAATCAGAGCCAAAATAGACAGTGATACGTTTGGTTGGCTTGGTCATAACTACACCCCCTTTATCAATGACATTATAACGTTATAACATCATTACATCAAGATGCCTAGTTATGAAAACCAAAGAGCCGATAGTCTTCGTCCCGATATAAATGTTATACTAAAACAGTATGGAAATCCTCACCGGACTTAATCCCGCGCAGAAAGAAGCCGTAGAAGCTATTAACGGTCCGGTGCTCATTTTAGCCGGTCCAGGCTCCGGTAAAACCAGGGTCATCACCCACCGCGTGGCCTACCTCATTAAAGTCGTGGGTGTCAGTCCACACCGCATCATGGCGGTCACCTTCACCAACAAAGCGGCGCGGGAGATGGAGGAGCGGCTGGAAAAGCTGGCGAGTACTGCCGTGCAAAGCCTCACACTCGGCACTTTCCACGCCATCTGCGCCCGCATCTTGAGAATGGACGGACAGGCCATCGGTATTGATAAGAAATTCGTCATTTACGACGACGACGACCAGATAAGCCTGATAAAACGCAGCCTGCAGGATTTAGCACTCGACCCCAAACAGTTCGCCCCTAGGGCTTTGCAGTCGGTCATCTCCAACGCCAAGAGCCAGATGCTGGGTCCGGGCGACCTGCCCGGCAAGAGCTATTTTGAAGAAGTAACACGGCGGGTCTACGAACGCTACCAGCAGCTCTTAAGCGACAGCTCGGCGCTGGACTTCGACGACCTGTTAATGAAGACAGTGTTGCTCTTCCGGCAGAATAAAGAAGTCCTGGAAAAATACCAGTCGCGTTACATGCACATCCAGGTAGATGAGTTCCAGGACACGAACCTCGTCCAGTACGAACTGGTCAAACTCCTCGCCGGGAAGTATCGCAATATCTGCGTCGTGGGCGACCCCGACCAGAGTATTTATTCATGGCGGGCGGCGGATATCCGCAACATCCTCAATTTTGAAAAGGACTTCCCCGACGCCAAGGTCATCCTCCTCGAGCAGAACTACCGCTCCACGCAATTGATTTTAGACGCAGCGACGCACGTCATCTCCGCCAACCGGCAACGCAAGCCCAAAGACCTATGGACAAAGAATGAAAAGGGCCAGCCGTGCTACGTCATCGAAACCTATTCCGAAGAGGAAGAGGCGCAGTGGGTGGTCAACGAGATAGATAAACTGGTGCGCAGCGGGGAGGTAAAGTCGGGCGAATGCGCCGTCATGTTCCGCACCAATGCGCAGTCGAGAGTCTTGGAAGAAGCCTTCATCCGCTACGGCATGCCGTATAGGTTGGTCGCGGGCACCCGATTCTACGAACGCCGCGAGGTCAAGGACATCATCGCCTACCTGCGGCTGATACAGAACCCCAACGACTCCGTCAGTCTGATGCGCGTCATCAACGTCCCCCAGCGTGGCATCGGCGAGCGGAGCCTGGACGAACTATCTCACTGGGCGCAGTCGCAGGGCGTCAACGAGTACCGCGCGCTGCAGCTCATCGCGGCATCCGGCAACGACGGCCAGGAACTCCCCTTCTCCCCCCGTACCGTCAAAGCGCTGGCGGGGTTTGCGGCCATGCTGGAGAACTTAATCGAGCAGAGTAAAGAGCTGGACATGGTCAAGCTCTTCGACCTGATTATTGAGAAGTCGGGCTACAAGCAATACGTCACGGGGCTGGTGGATGGCGACGAGCGGTGGGAGAACATCATGGAGCTGCGCGGCGTGGCACAGGATTACAAAGACCTGGCGCCGGAGGAGGGGCTAACGACTCTACTGGAAAGCGTGGCACTGGTGTCAGACGTGGACGCCCTGCCGGAAAAAACAGAGTCCGTCACCCTCATCACCCTGCACCAGGCTAAAGGACTGGAGTTCCCGGTAGTATTTATCATCGGCATGGAGGAAGGCATTCTGCCGCATTATAAAAGCATCGACGACCCTGCCCAGCTGGAAGAGGAGCGCCGACTCTGCTACGTGGGCATCACGCGGGCGAAAAAGAGAATCTATTTAGTCAGGGCATTCCGGCGTCACCTGATGGGCAATAGCAACGTCAACAAGCCCTCGCGTTTCCTCGAGGATATACCGTCGAGCCTCACGACGCGGGGCGGGGTGACGGATAAAGAGGACGAGTGGTCGACGACGTACAAAGAGTCGAATGTTGAGGCCAAGCCGCCCAAAGACCTGCCGGAATTCAAGGCGGGCGACCATGTGAAGCACGAACAGTTCGGCGATGGGATAGTCGTCAGCTACCGTAAGGTCAAGAACGACGCCGAGGTGGTGGTAGCTTTCGATGGGGCGGGGATAAAGCGGTTTCTCTTAAGCTTTGCCAAGATTGAGAAG
>CAIWTG010000225.1 GCA_903915565.1 uncultured Chloroflexota bacterium | reverse complement strand
AGGACGATGATAAATGCAATTACTGTTGCCGACATAACTTATTTCCTTTACGACGCTTTGGCTGCCTTTTGTTTACGCCGCTCGCGCACATATGTGGTAATCGCCGGTATCACCTGAAAAAGGTCGCCGACAATGCCGTAAGTAGCTACCTCAAAAATGGGGGCCTGTTTATCGCGGTTAATGGCGATAATCGTGTCCGAGTCCTGCATGCCAACGAGGTGCTGGATAGCCCCGCTGATGCCTACGGCAATATAAATCTTGGGTCGGACGGTCTTACCGGTTTGGCCGACTTGCCGCTCCAGGGGCATCCAGCCGGCTTCCACCGCGGCGCGGGAACAGGCGACCACGCCGCCCAGTTCATCCGCTAGCTCCTGGAGGATTTTATAATTTTCCGTATTGCACATGCCGCGCCCGCCGGAGACAATAATGTCCGCCGCGGCCACATCCACACTATCAAGCTGCTCATCACCGATTATCTCTAAAACCTTGGCGGCGATGTCTTCCTCTTTAACCGGGACTTTTTCCCGGATAACGGCGCCAGTGCGGGAGGCATTTTTAACCGGCATGGCCATAACGTGCGGCCGGACGGTGGACATCTGGGGCCGCGTAAACTCCGTCAAAATAGTGGCCATGATGTTGCCGCCAAATGCCGGACGGGTCTGTAAAAGAAACCCCTTTTCATCGATGGAAAGCCCGGTGCAGTCGGCGGTGAGGCCGGTCTGCAGTTTGGTGGCTATAGCCCCCGCCAAATCTCTGCCCAGTCCTGTCGCGCCGATGAGCACGATTTCCGGTTTGAACTTTTCTATCAAGTAACAAAACGCCTTGTAATACGACTCGGTGCGGTAGTAGTGGAAAACGGGGTCGTCCACGAGGTAGGCTTTAGCCGCGCCGTAAGCAAACGCCTCGGCACAAAGATTCTCCACCTTATCGCCGATGACAACAGAACAAAGTTCCACGCCGCGCGCTTTAGCGAGGTCTGCCCCCACGCCCAACAACTCCCAGGAGACTTCCGCCGGTTTGCCTTCGGTATGCTCGGTAAAAACCCAGACGCCCTTATACTCTTTGATTTTCGCCAGGCGGGGGTCGGCCGGTTCGGATGCCGGTTCGGGGGCAGGCTGGGTGGCTTTCTGCTTGGCTAATTCATCGAGGATTTTTTGTTCTTCCGGGGTATAATACATCTCGATGGCCTGGACGGGGCAAATTTTTACGCATCGCTGGCAGCCAACGCATTTCGTTGAGTCGATAATCGGCTCGCCTTTATCGTTCATGGCAATGGCATCAAACTTGCACTCGGCCTGGCAGCGTGCGCCGCAGGCAATACACTTGCCGGGGAGAAGCCGGGCAACGCCGCGCGGTCGCTTAAGTTTCTTCGGTTCTTCTACCATATATATATTATAAGGACAACAAGTCCTTCCCTATCATTTTATCGATGAGCAATTTAGCGGACTGTTCCGGTTTATCATTTTCCACGCCGAGGATTTCACCCTTGGCTCTTTGGGGAGAAAAGATTTTACGAACCTGCGTGGCCGAGCCCTTAAGCCCGATGGTCGCCTCGTCCATCTGCATGATTTTGTTATCCCAGAGGGTGATGAGGGCATCTTCCGCGGCCAGGCGCATGGGGACGTTAGGATAACGCGGCGTATTGATTTCGCGCAGCACGGCAATCATGGCGGGGAGAGGGGAGGAAACGATTTCATGCCGACCTTCCAGCTTGCGCCGGACTTGAACGGTTTTCGCCTTCAAATCGACCTCTTCTACATGGTCGACCAACGTTAGCTGGGAACAGCCAAGACGGGTAGCAATGCCGGGGCCAACCTGCGCGGTATCTCCATCGATAGTCTGGCGGCCACATAAAATTAAAGCCAACTCCTCGTTTTCCGCCAGCTTTTTAATCGCCCCGGTGAGCACCATGCTGGTGGCTAGAGTATCCGCGCCGCCAAAAGCGCGGTCGCTTAAGAGGATGGCTTCATCCGCCCCCAGCGCGAGGGTTTTCTTTAACGTAACTTCAGCGCTGGGAGGGCCCATGGAAATAACTGCGACGCGGAAGCCGTATTTGTCCTTAAGGCGCAGGCTCTCCTCCAGGGCGTGGGTATCATAGGGGTTCATGATAAAAGGCACTCCCTCCCGGATGAGCGTGCCGGTAACGGGGTCTACTTTTACTTGTGTGGTGTCCGGTACCTGTTTTACACAGGTGACAATCAACATAAAAACGTACCTGAATTTATTTTGATGATAGCATATCGAGAGAGAGGGGAGCAAATGGGGATTTTGCCGTCAATCTCTTCACCATGTTAAACTACAAACGTAATGAATATCCTCGTAACTAACGACGACGGCATTCAGGCCCCAAGTCTTTGGGCGCTGGTGCGGGAGCTAAAGAAAATCGCCACAGTGACGGTAGCAGCGCCGGACGGGGAGAGGAGCGCCATCGGCACGGCGGTAACGCTTTTCCAGCCCCTCCACGCCAACGATTTTTGCGCGCCGGAGGACGGGGTAAAAGCTTATGCCATTGACGGCACACCGAGCGATTGTGTCATGCTGGGGATGCGGAGGTTGTCTCAATCAAATATCGATCT
>CAIWTG010000224.1 GCA_903915565.1 uncultured Chloroflexota bacterium | reverse complement strand
TACAGAAACATGGTATTTCTTTTTTAAATACTGCCGTCGGGACTCACTAACGTCGCTGACGGAAATATCAGCGGGGCGGCAGAGCTTTTTCTGCAGCAGGGCAGCGAGAATCGCCTCCCCCATATTCCCCCCACCAATAAATGCTATTTTCATATTATTTCACCACGATGTTTATCAGCTTTTTCGGGACGAAAATTACTTTTACTACCTGTTTCCCTTCGACAAAAGGCTTCACTCTCTCCAGCCCCATCGCCAGTTTTTTGGCTTCGTCCCCGGTAACGGAGACGGAGGCAGTCAGTCTATCGCGCAATTTGCCGTTGACCTGAACCACCAGCGTAAATTCATCGCTGGTGACATATTTTTCGTCCCACTTCGGCCAGTCCTGGTTGTGGATGCTGTATTTATTACCGGTTATCTGCCACAGCTCTTCGCTGATATGGGGCACTGACGGCGCTAAAAGCAGTAATAAAGTCTTTATCGTCTCGTTCCAGGTATTGACGGATACGCTGCCGGACTCTTTGACCTTACCCATATAATTCGTCAGCTCCATCAATGCGGAAATCATCGTATTCAGCCTTATCTTGTCTAAGTCCTCGCTGGCTTTCTTCACGGTATGGTGCAACAGCCGCATCAATTCTTCGTCGCCGTCGGCGCTCGAGGATTTATACTCATCGGTTGCCAGCGTCCAGGTGCGGTTCAGCCACCGGGTAATGCCGCTCATGCCGCTATCATCCCATTCGCCGCCCTGTTCCCAGGGTCCGAGGAACATCATATAGGCGCGTACCGTGTCCACTCCCAGTTCTGCCACGTAATTATCGGGGTTGACTACATTGCCCTTCGACTTGCTCATTTTCGAATGCCCCATGAGGATGATACCCTGGTTGAAAAGCCTCAAGAACGGCTCACGGAAATCAACGATGCCCATGTCGCAGATAGCTTTGGTAAAGAAACGCGTATAAAGCAAATGCATCACGGCGTGTTCGGCGCCACCGCTGTAAAAATCAACCGGCATCCATTTTTTTAACTTAGCAGGGTCGAAAGCCCGATTGTTCTCGTGGGGGCTGGTATAGCGCAGCATGTACCAGCAGGAGCAGACGAACCCGTCTAATGTATCCGTCTCCCGCTTGGCCGCGCCGCCGCACTTGGGGCACTTGACGTTAACGAATTTCTCGTTATATTTCAGCGGCGATTCGCCGGTAGGTTTAAACTCCGCATCTTCCGGTAATAAAACCGGCAGGTCTTTTTCCGGCACTGGAACCACGCCGCACTTAGGGCAGTGAATAATCGGTATCGGCGCGCCCCAATAACGCTGCCGCGATACCAGCCAATCACGGATTTTATAACTGATAGTCCGTTTGCCCCACCCTTTTTCCTCCAGATATTCCGAAACGGCGGTGATGCCTTTTTCGCTATCCGTACCGTCGAACTGTCCCGAGTTGACCATTTTGCCAGGCTCGATATATGCCTCTCTTAAAGCTTTACCGTCCCAATCCGGCGGGGCGATAACGACTGGAATCGGTAATTTGTATTTTTTAGCAAAAGCGAAGTCGCGTTCATCGTGGGCGGGCACCGCCATCACCGCACCCGTCCCGTAACTCGCTAGCACATAGTCGGCTATCCAGATAGGCACTTTAGTATTGTTCAGGCGGTTGACGCAATAAGCGCCGGTAAAGACGCCGTCCTTTTCCTTATCCGTGGAAAGCCTTTCAATGTCGGTCATCTTGCGCGACTTCGCGATGTAGGCCTGGACAGCAGCTTTCTGTTCCGGTGTGGTCAGTTTTACTACCAGCGGATGTTCCGGTGCCAGCACCATAAAGGTAACGCCGAAAACGGTGTCCGGGCGGGTGGTGAATATCTTAATTTCTTTTTCGGCGACGCTCGGGTGGTCGAGGGCGAAGGAAATTTCGGTGCCTTCGCTGCGGCCTATCCAGTTGCGCTGCATGATTTTTATGCGCTCCGGCCAGTCAATGCCGTCGAAGTTCAGCAGCTCATCGGCATATTTGGTAATGCGGAAAAGCCACTGCGCCAGGTCGCGCTTGACGACGTCGCTTTCGCAGCGCCAGCACTTACCATCCTCCACCTGTTCGTTGGCGAGGACGCTTTGACATTTGGGGCACCAGTTAACCGGCGCTGTGCCGTAATACGCCAGGTCTTTCTCATAAAGCCTGAGGAAGAACCACTGTGTCCATTTATAGTATTCCGGCAGGCAGGTAATCACCTCACGGTCCCAATCGTAAATAGCGCCGATGCTTTTAACCTGGCGGCGCATGTTATCGATGTTCTGCATCGTCCACTTAAAGGGGTGAATCCCCTGCCGGATGGCGGCATTCTCCGCCGGCAAACCGAAGGCATCAAAGCCGTAGGGGTGCAATACGTTGTAGCCCAACATACGCTTGTGGCGGGCTAAAACATCCGAGGGAACGTTATTATACCAGTGGCCGATATGCAGGTCGCCGGAAGTATAAGGGAACATGGTAAGGGCGTACCACTTGGGTCGGGGGGCGTCATCCCTTACCTTGTAAAGCTCATCGTCCGTCCATTTTTGCTGCCACTTTTTTTCAATTGCCTGGGGGTTATATTTTTCCGGCATAGATGAACTCCGTTCTAGTCAGTAGCGAAACGTCTTGAGATAATTTTATCAGTAAAATATACGTATGTAAATGGACTGTTATGTAAAGTTATAAAAAGGTAAAGCCCGGCTATCTCCGATTCGTTTCCCGGAAAAATAAAACGAATGCCCTACTTTTTAGGTGGCGGGAAGGGCGGATTTTCAATGCCCTTGATTATCCCTTTGATATAGCCAATCTGCCCGGAATGCTCACCCACTTCACTGACCAGGTGGGATAGCGCCCAGCCGTTTGTCCCCTTCATAAAGCCAAAGTCGCGGGGCTCTTCAAGCTGTTGCTCTGTCACGGTATTAAGATAATCCAGCGTGGTTTTCCTGACCGCCGCCCGGTAATCCTGCAGCAGCTTTAGTGTTGGTATGGGCCACGCCTTTAGTTTGGGGATATCAAAAAATATACCGGAGTCTCCTGGCGCCGTGCCAAATCTCTGATACCAGCCTTCGGTTTCGTAAATCTCCTTGCCTTGTTTGAGCTGCCGGTTTATCCAAAAATCCTCCACCCTCCCCAGGTGCCACATCAGGAAAGCGATGGTGTTGCTGTGGGGCTTGGGACTCCAGGACAACTCGTCCGTGGTGAGTTTCGTAATGGCTTCGTTAACGTACCCGGTGTTCTCTTCCAGCGACGAAATAGCTAACTCAGTTGCCTTCATTGGAATGCCTCCTTGATGTTAAAATATTAGCGTATTAAGTTTATTACAGCGTTGGCAGTTTTACAACTTATTCAGAGGGAAGGAATGCTTGCGCTCTTTGTCTATTTCCAATAGAATAGAATAGCTATTGCCGAAGTGGCGGAATGGCAGACGCGGCGGTCTCAAAAACCGTTGAGGGGTAACTCTCGTGTCGGTTCGACTCCGACCTTCGGCACCAGTCTTGTCCCCCGCCTATTTTTTACTTCCCTATTTGGTTTTTTTTATAGTAAAATTACTTAATGAATATCTTCTTCGTTGTTCTGCAGTCGGTGCTGGTGCTGCTGGGCATCGGCGTCATCGGCTTCTGGATAACGCGGCGCGGCATCCTGCCGGAACAGATTCACAGCTTCCTCTCCCGCCTGGCCATAGACATCGCCCTGCCCTGTATGGTCTTTTCCAGCATCCTGACGACTTTTACGCCGGAAAAGTACCCCGACTGGTGGCAATTGCCGTTGTGGTGGCTGGTATTCACGGCGATTGCTCTGGCGCTATCGCTCGTCAGTATGTTTATCTCCGCCCCACAAACCCGCCGCGAATTTGCGATGAGTCTCTTCTTCCAGAACGGATTGTTTTTCCCACTAATTATCATCAGC
>CAIWTG010000223.1 GCA_903915565.1 uncultured Chloroflexota bacterium | reverse complement strand
CCAGGGCAACGATAAGCCCGAAAATCATGAGATGCTAGTCGAGACTGTCATGAAAGGAGAGAAAAAAGGTCATTGAGGACGAGATAGGTCAATTAAGTAGACAAGCGGAAGCAGTCGATACGTTGAAACAAATTAAAGACACCATCGCCAATGATTTCGAAAGTCTTTCGAATGATAAATGGCGCCAGCTTTTTAAAACTCTAAATCTCGCGATTCATGTTCTGGATAAAGTTCAGCCTCCACGTTATTGGAAAGATCCACTTCCACTTGGTTGGCAAGGTCTACCAATAGAATATTGCCCGGCAGAAATAAGCTTTGGAATTGAGATTGTTCCAGACAAAGAAGTGGCTGATATTGTGTTCACTACACCAGGGTCGAACTCTACCTGAAACACGATATATCGTTAACTGACTGATGTAGTTTGTTCCGGCTTATATCTCTTCTTAGCCATTTATACCTGATCTGTTCCCCAAGTAATAACTATGTAATAATAAACACAACACTCAACCACAAGCTAGATTCTACTCCAAAATTTTCTTAGTTTCCTCATATTGTTCTTTGGTAATCTCCCCTTTAGCAAAGCGAAGTTTTAGGGCTTGAAGGGGATCTGCCGACGGAGGAGTTGGGATTTGCTGATCTGTCCTTATTTGAGATGAAGCGGTACTATTTCTTCGCTGGAGATTTTCCTGAACGACCCGGTAGAAAATATCGGCTTGACTATTCGAGAGATTGTTTATGATTAGATCTTCGCTCATGAATCGTTTTTTGATGATAATAGTAGCAAATACAATCCCCTTACTAGTTTTGAGATTGGCGATATCTTCATATCGATAATCTTCAATGTCTTTATGTAAGCCCAAGTTTGAAGGAGAGTATTTAATTATTCTCTGGTTAGTAATTATTAAGCTGTCGGGCGTGATAAGTGCTTTAAACCTTGATTGCTTAACGACTGCCATCACCTTTTCATCAGCTAATAGTATTTTTTTTACCGCATTAGGAATTTTAGACGTATTACTTTCAGTAGTCATTATCTTTTCCTTCTATTCACTACACGATGGACTCAAGAATGATTAATTAACAAAAATAGTTTTTCAACAAATAAACCTAGGTGACATAAATTGTAAAACTTATGCAAAAAAAAGTCAAGAATAGGTAAATTCGCTTGAAATATAAACGTATAACACAGGCCTTTGGTGGAACTGGGGTATCAATAGACGGGGCTTTCGAGTTAGCTTTTACCCTTGATTTTTAGTCCAATAACAAACTGGACATTTGTTATTTGAGGAATAATGCTTTAATAGCTAATCAGACGTCAACCAGAAACTACCGAGCTTTGGTTATAACAACCACGATGATGATGGTTATCACGAGGACAGCGCAGGTAATGAACATAGCATAAAGATAGGTCGGGGTGGTCTGTTCGATGGTAGTGTTAGTGGCATTCGACGGTACTACAATGGTCGATGCAATGGCGATAGAAGTTTGAACTACAGTGGTGGTTCCAGCCACCAGGTCGACTTTGAAGTGGAATGTAGCTGACCAGTTGGTGTGCGGCGTAACATCGGTGCAGACTCTCCAGTAGTAGGTATGTCCATCCGTGATGTAACCGTCCGGCATCTGAAAGCCCGTCGTATCGGTGACGGCGAAATCATGGACGATGGACGAGCCAAAGCCCGGGTCGGTATCAATCTGGAGGGTATAGGTGGTGGTAATGCCGCTGGTGCTATCCGTCCCGCTCATTGGTGACCAGGAAAAGCTCGGGGTAAGGGTATTCACTACTGCGTCATTCAACGGCGAATATAGTACAGGCACCGGTATTGGAGCTGCCTGGATATCCAGTTCCCTGACGTCAGACCAGGCTGAAAGATATGGGGTTGTCGTTCGGACTCTCCAGTAATAAATTTCGCCGGGTTGGTAAGACAGGTCAGCGCCGTTAACAGCCTCAGCTCCATACGGGCCGATAACGAAAGGCGATACGGCAGACGGAACATCTAGTCTGACATCGGTGAAAGCTTTATCTGTGGCAACCTGTAGCGTGCAGCCAAACGCGTCGGCTGCCGGCGTCCAGTTGAGAGTGACATCATAAGCCATGCCGGTCTCTTCGTTGACCTGGATAATGTAACCATTAATCGGTGAGGTAAGTACCGGGAAGGTGGCTGCAAGTTCATCGGTGTAGGTGATGATTTGAGGATAAATACCTGGTATCTCGCCCCAACGCTTCATTGAAGAAGGCCACCGGTTGGAGCCATGAGTATCTATAAACCAGACCTGGTTGCCGGGTAAGCCGGAAGCATCAACGCTGCCTTCAAGAACATTTGGATACTGGCCGCCCTCATAAGCGCCCTGAACTGCCAGCCAGCCGGCGCCATAAGGCGGGGAGAGCATGGCGTCCGACAAAAAAGCGCGAGCGAGTTCAATATTAGCCGCAGCGCCGGTGCCGTTGCCGCTTAAGTAATAAATGCACTGTGCCGAGCCTGTACCGTAAATCATAATATCAATGGAATGGGCGGAACCTCCTCCCAGACCGCTGGTGTAGATGGGCACCCAGTCACTGGCGTCGGAACCAATCACATATGTCCAAACCGTCGCTGGGCCGGTGTTGGAAACTGCGTAAATAGTGCTGCCGGGAACGCAGCTGGTAGCATCGGCATAGACGCTCGTGCCGGCAATCAACGGAGCAATCATATTCCACGCGCCGGGTGTATGTCCGCCGGTGGCGGTATACGCAACCTGACCGGTCTGGCGGCTGCCGGCGATGACCTCGTTATCGGAGACAAGCGTAATGCTGGCAATAGCTGTGCCCGTCCCGAACACCGCGATATAGTCCGAGGCATTCCAGTACAAACCGGTCCAGGTAAGCGGGCAGACATAACCTGTGCCGGCGATATTAGTCGCCACGTAAAAGTCGGTATTGTTGACCACTTCCATGTCAACCAGGTTTGAACCAACCCGAGGAGCGGCACGCCAGCGCCAATCCGCTTTGCCGTGGGTGTCGGTATAGTAAATTAGATCGTTATTAGTATCGCCCATGTAGAGAATGCCGAAATTATCCGGCGATACCCTGGCTATATACGGGTCAAAATCAGTGCGAACGAAGACTCTCTCCCAGTACGTGCCGTCCCAGTACCAAACCGAGGTATGAAGGGTAAGAGTAATATGGTTAACGACCGATGCTCCGTACGAGACTATGTAACGTTCGATGCCAGCCGTCTGTTCGATGACCTGATCGTCGATGTTATCCAGCGTCGTGTTAACCAATGAGATGTCATTGAAAGTGCCGCCATCATCCGTAGAAAGGGAAAAGGCGCCCTGGTCGTTGGCTTTGGCACAGAGCACGTGAGCGCCGGCGTAGGCGATGGTCATATTGTCGGTTGTGGTGGTGACGCCGCCGAGCGCCGTGGTGCCGCCGCCAATCCGCTTGATTGGAGGTCCTGAACCTCCATAGACCTCGTTGCTGTGTGCAGATGCCGCGATTAAATTTGAACCGTCGCTGTTTAGCGCAATACTCCAGATGGAACCGCCTGCGACCGAACCAACACTTGGCATGGCATTCTCGTTTTCGTCGATTTTAAAGGCGCCACCGTCACCAGCCGAAGTCGTGGCTACGGAACAATACGCCGCCCTGGAATAAGGTTCATAATAGACGCCGGCATAAAAGGGGTCGAAGATAATTTGCCCCTTTGTTACCGGGGCAACAGCAGCATGTATAACATAGGTGCCGCCCGTGGCGGCTTGGTCGTAATACTGGTAGCTGCTAATACTCGCATCAAACCTGCTATCAATGTTCAGACTGCAGACGTGCAGTTCTATTGGACCGGTTTTATCCTGGCTTAAGAGATAAACGATGTTATCAATGTTGAAAGCCGGAGAAAATTTAACTGCGAAGAAGCAGGCATCGTCGTCACGATAACCATCCGGCATCAGGGAATCGTCAACGGCATCGTACCATTGGAAAGGGGCATAATCACCGAACTTGAAATAGTAAAAAGCTGCATCGCCGGGACCGACATCGCCATCTACACCGGCAATACCAACGTAGCGATAGGTGCTGCCATAGAGGTCGGTGTATTCCTTGGAGACGTCAATATCAAAAATATGGATGGCGTCTGTACCGGCTTTATTTTGCGGTACTCCAAGGTCGTAGAAGGAAGTGCCTCCGTTGAGTGAGATTCTGACGTGCAGGTCAACGTTGGAGGCATAAGCAACAATATCGGCATCATCCGGGGCAATGGAGACTAGCTGGGTAGAACACTCGGTGCCGGCGGGGCCAGTGTGAATTTTTGTCCAAGTTCTTCCCTGGTCGGTGGATTTTAATGCGTTAGCGCTGGTTGCCGCGTAGATAGTATTAATATTTGAAGGAGCCACCGCAAAATCATAGACTTCTACTCCGGGAGCGGTGATAGCCGTCGGGTCGGAAGGCAGGCTTGCGTAGGAAAAATCTTGAGCAGCCGCTGATGCTTGTGGAACTGCCACGAAGAAAGAAGAAAGCAGAACAACAACAAAAGCCACTCCCCAGATTTTTTTTATTATCTTATTCATCATGAATTTCTTGTTATTACGTCGGCTGTTTTTAATATACTACCTTGTACCATATTATTCCGAACGTAGAGCTTCAATCGGGTCGAGCCGTGAAGCGTTCCAGGCGGGATAAAAACCAAAGAATATACCGATGGCTACCGATACGCCAACCGCCAGAATAACAATGTCGGCGCTAACGAGGGTACTAATGCCGGCTATGCGAGAAACGACTACCGAAACTATCCAGCCAAAAATAACGCCAACAATTCCGCCGGTTAGCGATAAAACGGCAGCTTCGGTGAGGAACTGAGTCCATATATCACGTTCTCTGGCCCCCAGCGCTTTGCGGATGCCTATTTCTCTAGTTCTCTCCAGGACCGATACCAGCATGATGTTCATCACACCAATACCGCCCACCAATAGAGAAATAGCAGCGACAGCGCCCAGCAGCATGGTTAACGTATTAGCGGTTTCGGAAACGGTGGCTACCAGCTCTGCCATTGAATTGATGCTGAAATCATTTTCCGCATTGGTGCTAAGTTGATGCCGGGTGCGCAGCAAGGTAGTGACTTCATTCGTAACAGTATCGGCATAACTCTGGTCGGTTATTTCCAGTGATATTGTTGATACTACATGCCCGCCGTTGGCGGTTCGTGGCTGCGCTACTGTCTGTTGCATGGCGGTTAATGGCACCAGAATGGAAGAGTCGGCCGAACCGAATGACTGTCCCTCGCTCTGCAGTACGCCGATGACCGTCACCATGATGTTGCCCATACGCAATTGCTGTCCTAACGGGTCAGTATCGGAGAACAGGGTATCAACTATATCGGAACCAATAATAGCAACGGTTGACCCCTGATTATACTCAAAATTGGAAAAAGTACGGCCGCTCGCAATACTAAGGTTATTGACTGTTAAATAATCCGTTGTTATTCCGTTGACAGTGCTATTTAGATTTTCGCCGTTGGCGATAAGCTGCATTGACTCCGAATAAGATGAGGCAACAACTTTTATATAAGGAAGTTCGTTTATAGCCTCAGCATCCTCTAAAGTCAGGGTTGACGAAGACTGACCCGGCACCCCTCGAACGCCACCAAAGCCCATCGTCGCTGCCGGACGGATGGTTACTAGGTTAACACCAAGGCTGCCGATACGATTTAGTATGTCTTCTTTCGAGCCGTTGCCGATGGACATGAGGACGATTACCGATGCTACGCCGATAACGATACCAAGCATCGTCAAAATGCTGCGCAGTTTATGCGTGCTGATGCCAATCCATATTGTAGACCAGATATTACCTAAATAATTTAATCGCTTTTTCATACGTCTTCTTCCGCAATAATTTCGCCGTCTTTAAGGTGGATTATGCGCTGGCAGTGATGCGCTACATTATCATCATGGGTCACCAGTAACAGAGTTATCCCCCGCTCGGAGTGCATGGACGTCAGCATGGAAATTATCTCTTCGCCGGAGTGGCTGTCCAGCTGGCCGGTAGGTTCATCTGCCAGAAACAGGGAGGGATTTTTTACCAGAGCCCGGGCAATGGCTACCCGCTGCTGCTCGCCACCCGAAAGCTCGACGGGGCGGTGGTTTATTCTATCAGCTAGACCAACCTTGGCGAGAGCATCTCTGGCGCGTTCGTGGTCGACCCCGCCAGAGTATGTCATGGCCAGTTCCACATTAGCCAGTGCCGTTATCCGCGATAGCAGATTAAAGGTCTGGAAGATAAAACCAATCTTCTCCCCCCTAATTTGGGCTAATTGTGCGCTATTAAGCCCGCTGACCTCGTTGCCTTCAAAGTAATAGCTACCCGATGTCGGCCTGTCCAGGCATCCGATAAGGTTGAGCAGGGTCGTCTTGCCTGACCCGGACGCCCCCATAATCGCTACCATTTCGCCCCGTTTGATGTTCAGCGTGATGCCTTTGAGTACCGTCAACTCCCTTTTGCCCATGGGGTAGATCTTGGTCATATTTTCTAAACGGATCATCGCAGTTTTATCGGCCAAAGAAGAGACCTCCTCCGCCGCTTGTTGTTCTGGTCGCTATCTGTGTACCGGAGCTTGAGCTTGACTGGGATATCAGCACTACCTCGCCTTCACTAAGGCCACTGGTAATTTCCGTGTAACTGGAATTGCTTATCCCGGTCTGTACTTCGCGTGTTTCCGCCACACCGTTTACCAGTACTTGAACCGTAGTCTGCCCTCCCTGGCTGGTGATGGCCTGGGTAGGTACCAGCAGGACGTTGGTAGCCTGTGCGGTGATAATACTCACCGTGACAGTCATACCCTGGGCGAGTTTAACACTGGCCAACGCTGTCTGGCTCGCCTGCATGTTTTTCTGTATTTGTTCCAGTTGCTCCTGCGTCAGGTTACCGCTGCCGGAGAATTGCCCGAGTCCCCCGGAAGGCGGTCCGCCGGTGGAAGCGTTACCGGAAGTAGGGAAATTACCCGGGAAAGTCTGATTGGCAGTAGCGGATGAAGTAGATACCAGCTCAACCTTAACTTCGTAATTCACTACGCTGGATGATATGGTCGCCGTCGGAGAGACGTAACTGACAGTAGCCGGGAGGCTGACGCCGCTTAGGACTTCCACCTGTACCGTAGCTTGCTCTCCTGTCTTCACCTTGGCGATATTTTGCTCGCTGACCACAATCGATGCTTCAAATCTGGTCGGGTCAGCAATAATGAACCCCACGTCGCCGCTAACAACTGCTTGGTCGGCAATAGCGTTAACGGTGGTAACTAAACCGCCAATTGTGGATGTAATCTGCGGGCCGGCATTTTTGGCATCCGCCAGTTTTTGGTTAGCTTTATCTAATGCTGTTTGTACTGCGCCAACAGCTGCTTGAGCATTATCCAACGTTGCTTGAACATCATTGACAGTTGCCTGCGCAGCTTGCATGCCATAAGTAGTGGCATTATTCAAGTTTGTCAGGGCAATGCTCAACTCTCCTTGGGCCAGTTCCACTGCCAACTCTGCCATCTGAATCTTTGTCGGGTCGGAAGTGGCATTTTTAGTCTTTTCTAAATTTGTCTTGGCGGTTTCAAGGTCTAACTGGGCTTGCAGATAGGCAATCTGCAGCGATATTATCGTGTTATTGGCGGCTACTAAACCCGCCTGGGCCGAAGCCAGGTCCTGCTGAGCCTGGATTACTCCAAGTGTTTTAGAGGTCAGGTTTTGCAGAGCCGCCGTCGCCTCGTTGGCTAACGTATTTATTTCCGACTGCCACGCCGTCTGGTCAAAACGGCATAAAACCTGGCCTTGTTTAACTGTATCACCAGCCTGCACCAATACGTCGGATACGGTGCAATCTATCCCGAAGGTTAAATCCACCGTACTGGCGTAATCTAGATTGCCGACGCTGGTGATTTCCGTGGTTATACTGCCGCGCTGTACGGTTACTGTCTGCTGTGTGGTCTCGGTGGAGGAACCGCAGCCCAGCGGCAGTATGCAGATGGCGCCAAGTATTAGTAATATCCCTGTTATCCTTAAGAACTTCATGTGTCACCTCAGCTTTCCCGGTATAAAGTCACTTGACTATGACGCAATTTCTAAAACGGTTCCCCGACAATTATACAATTAATCCTTGGTCAGACTATAACAGGAAATTGTTAAGAACTTATTAAAATATGTTTATGTGACGTTAGAGTGGGGTGATAAGACAACAACCAGAAATTAAAACTTTATTTACTCACAATATTGTCTGCCATCATGGTACTTCAGGGGTGATTCGAACGCCGGACACGCAGTTTAGGAAACTGTCTATCATTACATTAAATCGTCATTATAAGTACAAACTAGGACCAATATATCAGTGATCCAATGCCTTGTTTAAACGGGAAATGACATCTTTTTATAACATAAAGTCACATTCAGATGTTTTGTTAAGTTTGGTGAACTCTAGCTGAAATACAACATTTCGTTAATCGTGTAATTAGCTCGATTAACAATAAAGATGACAATTGAAACTAACCTAAAGGTATCGCTATTTTAAAAACAGAAAGGCTGGGACTTAACCCAGCCTTTCTATAAGGAGAAAAGGTTCTTAAGTTCTTGATATTGCTATCTAGCTATAGGTGCTTATAGATATGGCGGAGAGGGTAGGAACCGAGCTCAACAATTTTCCCGCCTTGAACCTGCTGAATACGAACCTTATCAACACCTTCGACATCTCCTGGTCCATAGGTTAACGGACTAATCGTGATTTCACCCACATTGAAGTTTGTGATTTTATAGTAGCCGTATTCCAGAATGTCAAGAGATGTTAGTTTATCGATTGTAGTGTGCTGTAGGGCCAATCTTTGCGCTTCAACCTGTGTCATTGCCTCAATGACGCCATCCAGATACATGACATGCGAGATTTTCTTATCAGGGCGATATGTGGCCTGTAGCTGATTAGCGAATTGAACACCAGCGACATTGTTATCGAGAGCCACAAAGTCACCGGTGACAACCACGCCATTGCCCAGTGTGCCCATCGCCGGTACGAATACCTGGAGATGGGAGGGATTGGCAAAAACGAAGGTTATCTTGTAGTCGAGGTCCGCACCCATGCCGAGCCTGACGGCTTCTTTAATAGTCGGCTGGGAACCGGGGTTAATCATACAACCAAGCGTTAGATTAACGTTATTGTCTTTCAGCCAGAGTAACTGAGTGGTCGGCGGTGTGGTGGGTACCTGTGGCACGAATTGGGAGCCGACAAATACATAGCCGAGATTTTCCAGATAAGCCTGCATTTCCGGTATCACAATGCCACGCCCCAGCGAACTATCGGCAGTAAGATAGGCTACTCTGGGCTTGGCGGTATTACCGGCAGCCGTCCATTTTGCTAGAAACCATTCAGCGGCAGCGGCCATCTGGTCAGTATAAATCGGGGCGTTAGTGAAGATGGTCTCGGGCGGAGAGAGATATGATGGTGTGGTAGATTGACTGGTAGCGCCCACACGGTCCTGATTCAATATATCTTTCAAGGCCAAACCTTCGGGTGAACCGGTAATTCTCTCCACTAATAGACCTTGAGACTTAAGGTCGTCATAGATGGTTAATGCCTTATCAGCCGAAAGTTGGTCATCTCCCCACAAAACCTGAATAGTGACGTCGTCAGGTAGTATTCTGTCTGTATACCAGGGTGCGATAATGTGGTTATCATTTACATATTTAGCATAATCCTGGAAGCCAGCCAGAACAGCGGCACAGTCCTCGGCATAAGCGCCTGTCAGCGCAAAAGTCCCGCCGATGTAAAGAATTTTATT
>CAIWTG010000222.1 GCA_903915565.1 uncultured Chloroflexota bacterium | reverse complement strand
TTACAGGTTGCCCTGGCGCTTGGCGCCGACTTCGACCTCGTGATATCCCGCAAAATACCACTCCCCATGCGCCCCGAGGGAGGCTTTGGGTCGATTACCGACGACGGCACTTTGATTCTTGACGAAGAACTCATCGAAAAGACCGGCTTGACCCAGAAACAGATTGATTTACAAATAAACCAGGTAAAAGCAAGTATCCGCCAGCGGAGCATCCTCTATCATACAGACCACATGCCGCTGTCCGTCAACGGCAAGACGGTCATCATTGTGGATGACGGCCTAGCTTCCGGCTATACGATGCGCGCCGCCATAGAATCCATCAAAAAGCGTCGGCCTGCCAAAATAATAGCGGCGGTGCCCGTGGCTCCGGCTCATGCGGTGAAAGACGTCCAAAGAGTTGCCGATAGAGTCGTCAGCTGCATTGTCAGCAACAAGTCAGTTTTCTACGTGGCGGACTATTACAACCACTGGTACGACATCACGGACAGCGAAGTGCTGTCCTGCCTGAAGGAATGGCAGATTAGGCGCAACGGCGATAATATACAGTTGCCGGAACGAAAACGCCGGACGGCTTAACTATCCCAGCCCCATGCCCCCATCCACGCCCAGTACCTGCCCGGTGATATAGCGGGCTTCTTCGGATGCCAGAAAGGCTACGGCCTCTGCTACGTCGCGGGGTGTGCCGATACTTTGTAAAGGAATACGCTGGACGAGGATTTGCCTTTGTTTTTCATCGAGCGCTTCGGTCATTTTGGTTTCGATAAAGCCGGGGGCGATGGCGTTGGCGGTGATGTTGCGCGAGCCGACTTCTTTAGCGATAGACTTGGTTAAGCCGATGATGCCGGCTTTAGCCGCGGCGTAGTTTGCCTGCCCGGCGTTGCCCCCCAGCCCCACCACGCTGGCGATGCTGATAATCCTGCCCCAGCGCTGCTTCATCATATAACGGATAACGGCACGGCTGCACAAAAAAGCGCTCTTGAGGTCGATATTGAGGACGGTGTCCCACTCCTCGTCGGTCATGCGCATAATCAGCTGGTCGCGGGTGACGCCGGCGTTATTAACTAAAATATCAATGCGGCCCATCTGGGCGGCGGCGGTCTCGATAAATTTATTAACGTCGGCAGATGAGCTGACGTCGGCGGTAATGGCTAGCGTTTTCCTCTTCAGCGCACGGATTTCATGCGCTGTACCTTCCAGAACTTCAGCCGCAGCTGGAATATCGTTGACGACGACATCCGCGCCAACTTCCGCCAGTTTAAGGGCAATGGCTTTACCGATGCCCCGCGCACTGCCGGTTACCACGGCAACTTTATTCGAGAGGTCCATAATATACCCCCTCTAAATCTAACTTCCCAAAGCTTTTATCGTCGCCAGGTCACTGAGGTTTTGGGTGACGGCTTGTTTGTTAATGCGTTTAATAAGTCCGGCCAGCACTCTGCCTGGTCCGATTTCTATAAAATTGGTCACGCCCTGCTGCGACATGTATTCGATAGTGCGTATCCATTGTACTGGGTTTAGCAGCTGTTGTTTGAGCTCGTTTTTGACGTCTTCCGGGGTGGTGAGGGGCAAAGCGGTCACGTTGCCGATGATGGGGATAACGGGGGTGTTAAAAACGGTGGTGTCAATGTATTTGGTCAAACCTTCGGCGGCGGGCTGCATTAGCGGAGAATGAAAAGCCCCGCTGACCTGTAAAGGAATAGCGCGGCTGGCGCCGGCAGCGGTTGCAAGTTCTATGGCTTTGGCCATATTTTCGGCAGCGCCGCTGATAACGATTTGCCCCGGCGAGTTGATATTCGCCATAACGGTACCGCTTTGTTTACAAACTTCGGCGAGTTTAGCTTCATCAAGCCCGATGATGGCCGCCATAGCTCCGGCGCGCTTTTGTCCCGCCTCGTGCATCAGCCTACCTCGTTCGCGGGCTAAACGCACGGCGGTACTGAAGTCAAGAACACCGGCCGCTGCCAGTGCAGTGTATTCTCCCAGGCTGTGGCCGGCGACGAAAGCAGGTGTCGCTAACTTACTGCCATTGAGCTCTCTGGCGGCTTCCAGACAGGCGTAGCCGGCGGTCACCAAAGCCGGCTGGGCGTTAATGGTCTGACGCAGCTCTTCCTCGGGGCCTTCAAAAATTAATTTGGTGAGGGGAACTCCCAGGGCTGTATCCGCCTGCTCGAAGATGGCTTTAGCGGACTTTACACTGTCGTAAAGGTCGTGGCACATGCCGACGGATTGAGAACCCTGTCCCGGAAAAACCCAGGCTGTTTCGGCCATTTGTTCATCCTTCCCTCAAAAAATAAAGGCGCCGGCGCTACGTCCCCAAAAAGGGACATCAGCGGGCGCCCGTCCGATTGTCTATGCCAGGGGGGTTGGTGTTTCCGGTTTCTTCGGCTCTTTAATAACGATAACTTCACGGCCATTATATTTACCGCAGGTAGGGCAGGCATGGTGGGGCCGAATCCTAGTGTGGCACTGGGGACATTCCACCAGCGCCGTCGGTTTTATGGCGATATGGCTTAATCTTTGCTTGGCGCGTGATTGACTTTTCTTTCGCTTTGGTAGTGCTCCCATATTTAACTCCGTTCTTTAATGCTAACGCTATATTGTACCAGACTTTACTTAAGTTCCGCCAGCTTTGACCAGCGGGGGTCGTTTTTGTCTTTAGGGCAGCGGCACTTGCCCTCGTTGAGGTTTTTACCGCAGGTGGGGCATAAACCGGCGCAATCCTTCTTGCAGAGAGCTTTCATCGGGATATTGAGGAGGGAGTACTGGCGTACCGCCTCCGTCAGGTCGAGGGTATGCTGTTCGTCAATGGTGAAGGCGATGGATTCTTCCGGCGAGGGCAAAGGCGCCCCGTCCAAGATATCGATGGTCGGTAAAAATTCTTCTTCAAACTTGATTTTCAAGGGTTGGCGGAATTTGGTCAAACACCGATTACACGTCAGCTCAACCTCGGTGTTTAAAGCGCACTTAACGAGGATGCTGTTCTGCAGGCGGAGCAAATTGCATTTGCCCTGTATCTGGTGGCTTTGACCGTCGCCGATAATATCAATTGTCTCGTCTATCTGGAAATCACGTGTTGACCCGATGGGGTCGAGGAGCAACTGGGATACATTTATGTCCATCCCGCCTCACCTCCCAGCATTTAATTATAGGGGAAAAAGGGCTGGGGTGGCAAGATAGGGGGCTGGCGCAAACGTTTCTTTTCTGGTATCGTTATATAAGGTATGAAAAAATCAATCCTATTTCTGGTGTTGTTGGTGACGCTGTTATTAGTGCCCGTTTTGACGGCCTGCAGCCATGAGGCACCATACATCTTACCGCATTTGATTAAGGGTTATGAGTTGTATTCCTGGCAGACGGATGGGCAGTGGTTCTTTACCCTGATTACCGGTACCAACCGCAACAAGACTGTGGATGAAATTATCACCGGAGACGACTTTATACGGTCAGACGGCTGGGTGGTGCTGCATGCGATAGGGGAACAAGGGGCGGAAGTGCTTTTTGACAGAGTTCCAGCCGGCGAGTTCGTTATCTGGAACGCGGGACATATTGTTAATCCCGATAATCAGGTCGAGATGACGTTCACCTACCCGCCCGACGACATGGTTAATAATATAAAGTCCTACGCTGAAAAGTTGGGCATAGACTTTAACGTGCCGGCGCACTAAGGGGTCAGCGTTTTAAAGGATTATATCCAGGCTTTTTAACGAGCGTTTTTTCTCTTTGTATAATATCAGGCTTGTAAACCTTTTCCGTCCAATCTTCCGGGGTGACTTCTTCAATAGCGATGGATAAGGATTTTTCCTCGCAGACGGCGATAGTGGTTATGTCCTTAACAATAGCTGCTACCAATTTCTTTTTCTGTTCGTCAGTTCTACCGGGATGCATTTTAATGATTACATGAGGCATATTTTTTACCCCTTAATTTTTTTAATCATCAGCGGGACAACCTGGAACAAATCGCCTACAACCCCGTAGTGCGCCACCTGGAAGATAGGGGCGTCGGGGTTATCGTTAATGGCAACGATACAGTCGGACGTCTGCATGCCGGCCAGGTGCTGGATAGCGCCGGAAATGCCGCAAGCGATATAGAGCTTGGGGCAAACGGTCTTGCCGGTCTGGCCTACCTGGTGGCTATAGGGAATCCACCCCTCGTCTACCACCGCCCGGCTGGAGCCTAAACCCGCGCCCAGGCAGTCCGCCAGCTCCTGCAGGAGTTTAAAGTTCTCCGCTTTGCCCAGCCCCCGCCCGCCGGAAACGATAATGTCCGCGTCCTCCAGCTTAATTTTCTCGGTAACGTCCTCCACAAAGCTCAAGAGTTTGGTCCTGGCGGTGACGCCCTCTTTTTTAAAATCTACCTTGATAATCTGCCCTTGGCGGGCGGCGTCCGGGGCATTTTTCTTAAAGACGCGCGGACGCACGGTGGACATCTGGGGTCGTTTGTTGGGGCAGAGAATAGTGGCCATAATATTGCCGCCAAAGGTGGGGCGGGTCTGTAAAAGGAGACGTTTTTCCATATCGATATCCAGTCCCGTGCAGTCGGCAGTGAGGCCGGTATTTAAGATAGCCGCCACGCGGGGGAAAAAGGAACGTCCCAGCGCGGTTGCGCCGGCAAGGACGATTTCCGGCTTATGTTCCTTTATCAAATTGAGGAGGCCGTGTGTTAAATAGTCTTCCTGGTTATCGGCGAGGTCGGGGGAGTCCACTAAATACACTTTATCCACGCCGTGAGAAATGAGTGTTTCCACATCGGCAACGTTATGCCCCAGGCAGACGGCGCAAAGCTCCGTCTTTAAAGTGTCGGCTAATTCACGGCCTCGGGAGATAAGCTCGTAAGCGACGTTTTTAGTCGCGCCCTTGCGCTGTTCGGCAAAGACCCAGACGCCCTTAGCGTTAGAGTCGGCTTTAGCCGCAGGCTGCGGTGCCTCAATAGATATCGCGTCGTAAGCACAGACGTCTTTGCAGGCGCCGCAAAGCGTACATTTCTCATTTACCACTATCTTGTCGTCAACTACGTCCAGCGCGCCGAAGGGACAGGCAGGAACGCAGTTGCCACACATCACGCATTTTTCGCGGTTTATTTTTAAAGCCATATTACTTCTTTTTCTTCGGTTCTTCTTCTAAGGTGATAGCGAAAAACGAACAGGCGTTCACACATTTACCGCAGGATATGCAGCCTTCATTAACCCTGGCTTTCATATCCACCAGTTCCAGCACACCCACCGGGCAGACGTAAAGGCATGCCCCACAACCGGTGCATTTTGTTGTGTCAATTTTTATGCCCATTTATCACTCACAATAGTCATCCTGAGTAAAACGAAGGATCCGTATCCTTTGCGGTGGAAAACGGATTCTTCAGTCGCTTCGCTCCTTCAGAATGACAGTAATCACTTATATCAAATTCGCTTCCTTGAGTTTTTCCACCAGTTTATCTACCTGCGCCGCCGCATCGCCGGTGAGAACCTCCGCTTTGGAGACGCGCTGCGGGAAAAAGATTTTCACAACCTGCGTGGACGAACCAGCCAGCCCGACTGCGTTAGCATCCACTCCCAGCTCCTTAATGCCCCAGGTGGTAATGGCGGCGCTCTTGGACTTCATAATGCCTCTTAAAGAGGGGAGGCGGGGAACATTAATTTCTTTAGCTACGGTGATAATGGCGGGGAGGGTGGTCTCTAAAACCTCATGTCCGTCTTCAACCATGCGGGAAACGCGCAGGTATTTATCCTTAATTTCTTCAATCTTGCTGACGTAGGCGATGAAGGGGATATTCAACATCTCGGACATTTCCGGCCCCACTTGTCCGGTATCCCCGTCAATGGTCTGGCGCCCGCAAATAATAAGGTCGGTTTGCCCCAGTTTTTGAATAGCTTTGGCTAAAGTGTTGGCAGTCGCCCAGGTATCGGCACCGGCAAAAGCGCGGTCGGATAGTAAAACCGCCTCATCAGCGCCCAACGATACGGCTTCTCTTAAAGCGGCGTCGGCTTGCGGGGGACCCATGGTAATGACGGTCACTTTACCGCCG